>CANOYI010000021.1 GCA_947571515.1 uncultured Clostridium sp.
ACAAGGATTTGAAGAAACAGAAATTTTAGAATCAGGATTAGTCAATCGAAATGATAAAGGACAATACATAGACAGATATAGAAATAGACTTATGTTTCCCATCTGCGATGCACGAGGAAGAGTAATTGCCTTTGGTGGTAGAGTATTGGACGATTCTAAACCCAAATATATTAATTCACCTGAAAATGTTGTTTATAGTAAAGGAAGAAATCTATTTGGATTAAATGTTGCCAAAAAAGGAGACATTAAGCAAATTCTAATTGTAGAAGGATATATGGATGTGATATCACTTCATCAAAGAGGAATTACCAATGTAGTAGCACCATTAGGAACAGCTTTAACGCAGCAACAAGGATGGTTATTAAGAAAGAGTTCAGAAAAGATTATATTAAGTTTTGACTCCGATGAGGCAGGTCTTACTGCTAAAATGAGAGCTTTAGACATTTTGCAAGATATGGGATGTGATATTAGAATATTGCAAATGGAGGGAGCCAAAGACCCAGACGAATATATTATCAAATATGGAAATAGTAGGTTTAAAAGTTTAGTGGAAAAAGCACTTTCTGTGATTGAATTTAAAGTAAAAGTATTGAAACACAATTTGAACTTAGATAATGTGAATGATAAAATTAAATTTTTGAACGAAATTGCAAAATTAATAGCTAAAGTAGACAATACCATAGAAAGAGAAGTATATATTGAAAAAATTGCAAAAGAGTATGATATATCGAAAGAAGCTATCTATGGAGAAGTTAATAAATTAATCTATAGCAGTAATAAGAGCGAAAAAGTTTTAGAAAAAGCAAAACCTGTAGTAAATCATAAAATAGTAAACGAGAAACAGGTTTCAAGTGTAGTAAAAAGACGAGAAAATACAGTATTATCTATCTTATTAACAGGGGATATTAGTATTTTCCAAGTAATTAAAAACAATATTGAAATACAAGATTTTAAGGATATTTGTAATCAAAAAATTGCCAGAAAATTGTATGAAGAATTTGAAAAAGGAAATAGTAATATAAATAGCATAATTGATATGCTAGGAGAAGAAGAGCAAAATCATATTACAGAAATTATGGCAGATGATTATGAAATTGATAATGTAGAAAAAGCAATTGATGATATTATGCAAAGCTATGAAAAAGATAAATTAGATCATCGTAAATTTGAAATATTACAGTTATTAGAAGGAAATTTAGAAGCTAATCAAAAGAAGGAATTAGAGAAGGAATTGAGTGAGGTTATTATTAGGTTAGCTAAAATTAAGTAGGGGAGTTTGAAAAATAATTGAGATTTGGCGTTGTTGCACTTCGCTTTCAATTTAAAGTATGACATACTGACGCTGTAACAAGCGAAGCTTTAACAACCTCAGCATAGCCAAATAACAATTCTTTTTCAAACTGGTTTGAGCATTTGGAAAGGAAGGATTGAAAAATGGCAAAGAAAAAAGAAGAGGTAGAAGAGGTAGAAAAGGTAGAGGAAATGAAGGAGCCAAAAACTAAGAAAAAAGAAACCAGTAAAAAAGATACAAAGAAAAAGGAAACAGCAGAAATAAAAGAAACGAAAAAGAAAGTAGAAAAAAATAAGGAAGAAAAAGCTGAGACAGTAAAAGAGAAAACGAAAAAAGAAAAAGCTAAAATTGAAAAAATAGAAGAGGCAAGAAAAATAGCAAAAAAGAAATTAGAAGATCAAAAAGAACTAGATGACGAGAGTATAGATGAGCCAATACAAGAAACAGAAGAGAAAAGTAAAGAAAATAGCAAAATAAAAGAAGAAAAAGTAAATAGTCTTTTAAAGAAAGCCAAAGAAAAAGGTCAAATAACCTATGGAGATTTAGCGACTGAATTAGATGATGTCAATCCAGAACAAATTGACCAAGTTTTTGATGCTTTTGAAGAATTAGGTGTAGATTTATTATCGGATGAATTAGAAGAAGAGCCAGATATTGAAGACCTAAAAGAAGTCGAAGATTTGAAATTAGATGAAATAACAGATACCAATTATGAAAGTATTAATGTGGATGATCCTGTTAGAATGTACCTAAGAGAAATTGGAAGAATACCTCTTTTAACTTTTGAACAAGAATTGGATTTAGCAAAAAAAATCTTAGATGGTGATGAAGAAGCAAAACAACAATTAGCAGAATCTAATTTAAGACTAGTAGTAAGTATTGCCAAAAAATATGTAGGTAGAGGAATGCTATTTTTAGATTTAATTCAAGAAGGAAATATGGGATTAATTAAAGCAGTTGAAAAATTTGATTATACGAAGGGATTTAAATTTAGTACTTATGCTACTTGGTGGATCAGACAAGCTATTACAAGAGCGATTGCAGATCAAGCAAGAACCATAAGAATTCCAGTACACATGGTAGAAACAATTAATAAATTGATTAGAACTTCTAGACATCTATTGCAACAAATGGGAAGAGAGCCAACCCCAGATGAAATAGCAGAAGAAATGGAAATACCAGTTGAAAAAGTAATGGAAATCCAAAAAATAGCACAAGATCCAGTATCTCTAGAAACACCAATTGGAGAAGAAGATGATAGCCATTTAGGAGATTTTATACAAGATGATGATAGCCCAGCACCACATGATTCTGCTGCTTATACTTTATTGAAAGAACAATTAGAAGATGTTATGAATACATTAACGCCAAGGGAAGCAAAAGTATTAAAGCTAAGATTTGGATTAGAAGATGGCAAGGCTAGAACTCTTGAAGAAGTAGGTCGTGAGTTTGAGGTAACTCGTGAAAGAATCAGACAGATAGAAGCGAAAGCTTTAAGAAAGTTGAGACATCCTAGTAGGAGTAAGAAGTTAAGAGATTACATGGGATAAACGATGTTTGAAAAATAATAGCTATCTTGCGTCGTTGAAATTGGTTCGCAACGCGGTTACATACACTTGTATGCGCCCTTGCCTTTCGAACCAATTTCGCCTAGCAATATAACCATTCTTTTCCAAACTATTTGGAAGGAGTCCAATAAAAAATGGAACAGATTACAAATTTTATAGAAAATATACCAGCTATACAAGTAGTAGATGTATTAATAGCAATTGGAATTATTCTATTTTTTAGAATTTTTAGTAGTAGCCTTTCATATATCATTATTAGAATGTTTAAGATAAAAGAAAGAAAATCAAAAAAGATAAAAGAAAGTGCTTTTTACAATCCATTAAAAATATTTTTCATTATATTAGGATTTTATTTAGCGATTGTATTTTTAAAAGTGCCATTAGATATACCAGATGATATTATGTTTGTTGCTTATAAAGCATTTATTATCATTAGCACCATTGCATTTGCAAAAGGACTAGCTACAGGCTTTACCCCTAAATCTTCTTTGTATGAAAAGATAAAAGAAAAGACAAGTAAAGAAGTAGAAGATTCAATGTTTGATTTTATCTTAAAAATCATTCGTGTTGTCATTTATATTATAGCAGGATTTATTGTAATAACCGCTTTAGGAATTAACTTGAATGGATTAGTGGCAGGACTAGGAATTGGAGGAGTTATTTTAACACTTGCTGCACAAGATACAGCGAAAAACTTATTTGCGGGATTAGTTGTTTTTTTAGATAAACCTTTTGTTGTAGGAGACTGGATTCAAGTTGATAAGTTTGAAGGAACAGTAGAAGATATAACTTTTAGAAGTACAAGAGTGAGAACTTTTGAAAATTCTTTAGTTAATATACCAAATGCTATTATTGCTAATGCTTCTATTATTAATTGGAGCAAAATGGAAAAGAGAAGGTATCGTACTAATTTATGTATTGAATTAGATACACCATTGGAAAAGTTAGAAAAATTCAAACAAAGAGTAGAAGATATGTTGCAAACAAGAGATGCTATTTATGATGATTCTATTGTTGTCAAGTTTGATAATATCACAGATAATGGATTGAATGTGTTAATTAGCAGTTATACAAATTCAGTAGACTATACTAGTTATGTAGCAGAAAGGGAAGATATTAATTATAAGATTATGAGAATTTTACAAGAAGAAAAGATACGATTAGCTTATGATACCAAAACAGTTTATGTGAAAAATTAAAAAACGGGCATATGATACTTGCATACCATATGCCCTTTTCTAAACTAGCGGATAAATGGTATAAGCCATTTCCAAAATAGAAATAATCTATACATTATTTGACATAGTATAAAAGAAGCTACACCAGATGAAGTACTGGAAATTACAACTGCCAATAATAACTCTTGGATAGTATCTATTTTGTTCCGCAGGTTAATTAGGATTATTGCAAAAAAACTGCAAGATAAAATCCAATATAGAATTGTCATTTGAGAATTCCTTTCTTTGCTTAACCGTCTAGTTTCAAAAACAAGTATAACATAAAATGTATCAAAATAAAAGGATTTTCACAAAATAGACACAATTTTTTCTTATAATAGATAAGCAATAATAGATCGAAATGAGAGAAAGGAAGAATTAAAAATGCCTAATAATTGTATTTTAATAGTAGATGATGAAGCAAGAATTAGAAAATTGCTAAAAGATTTTTTGAATGCAAAGGGATATGGTATTTTAGAAGCAGAAGATGGTGAGCAAGCCTTAGAGATGTTTGAAGAAAACAAAAATAAAATTTCACTTATCTTACTAGATGTTATGATGCCAAAATTAGATGGATGGTCTGTACTTCGTCAAATTAGGCAAGAATCGAAAGTACCTATTATCATGTTAACAGCAAGGGGAGAAGAACAAGATGAGTTATTTGGATTTGAATTAGGAGTAGATGAATATATTTCGAAACCATTTAGTCCTAAAATATTAGTGGCAAGAGTAGAAGCAATCTTAAAAAGAACGAATAAGGATATCACAGAAGTAAAAGACTATGCTGGTATTGAAATTGATCAAGAAGGCAGAACGGTAAAAGTAGACGGTAAAGCGATTGAACTTAGCTTAAGAGAGTATGAGCTTTTAGTTTATTTAATTGAAAATGAAAATATAGCTCTATCAAGGGATAAAATTTTAAATAATGTGTGGAATTATGATTATTATGGGGATTCTAGAACGATTGACAGTCATATTAAAAAGATTAGACATAAGTTGGGGAAGAAAGGAAAATATATCAAAACTATGAGAGGTGTAGGATATAAGTTTGAAGTTAAATAATTTGTTGGTTCCCCCGGATTGTCACTTCATAAAAAATATATTAAACTTATAAGATAATAACAATAGAAAGGAAGCAAAATGAAAAAGTTTAAAAATGCGATTAAATCAGTAAGAGTGAGACTTTTTATGACGTTATCACTTGTTATTTTATTAATTATTCTATTTCTTATATTGGTAAATAACTTTGTTTTTGGTCAATTTTATTTATATAGCAAAACCAGAGCTTTAAAGTCTGTATATGAGGTAATAAATCATTATTATAACAATGCAGAAAGTGGAGATTTAGAAATCCAATTGGAAAAAATAGCGATTAACAATAATTTTGATATTTTAATTAAAAATGACCAAAATGTAAATGTGTATACTTCCAATAAGGATTTCTTTTCTGCATTCGGTCAAATGAATGAAATGACAAATAGATTAAAGACTGATTCTGAAGAAGTAATAGAAGATAATGACGGAGTTACGATTAAAAAAATCATGGATCATAAAAATGGTATTACTTATATTTTGTTATCAGCTATGTTAGATAATGGCTATTTATTATATATTAGAATACCAATCACTTCTATTCAAGAAAGTGTAAAAATTTCAAATAACTTTTTATATTTAATGGCAGGATTTGCGATTCTAATTGCAGCTGTTATCGTATCTTATGTGTCTAGAAAATTTGGTGATCCGATATCCGAGTTAAATGACATTGCAAAAAGAATGTCAAACTTGGATTTTAGTCACAAATATAGGATCACAGATGCAGATGATGAAATTAATAATTTGGGTAAAAGTATTAATGTTATGTCTGATAAGCTAGAGAAAACGATTAAGCAATTAAGAAATACAAATATCGAGTTGGAAAAAGATATAGAGGAAAAATCACAAATAGATGAAATGAGAAAAAGCTTTATATCAGATGTATCGCATGAATTGAAAACACCAATTGCCTTAATACAAGGATATAGCGAAGGGCTATTGGAAAATGTAAATACAGATGAAGAAAGTAGAAAATTCTATGCAGAAGTTATTTTAGATGAAACCAATAAAATGGATCGATTGGTAAAACAATTACTAGAATTGATGAAATTAGAATATGGTAAAAGAGAGTTTGAAGATAAGAAATTTAACATTGTTGAACTGGAGAAAGAAGTAATTCGAAAATCACAGCTTATGTTAGAAGAAAAACAGGCTGAAATTAAATTGGAAACTTCAGAAGAAATCAATGTGTTTGCAGATGATTTTTATATAGAGCAAGTAATTAGTAATTATTTAACTAATGCGATTAAGCATATTAAAGAAGTTGAGGGAGAAAAATATATTCAAATAGAAAACGAAGTAGATATAGAAAAAAGTAAGGTTAGAATCAAAGTATTTAATACAGGAGACAAGATAGAAGAAGAAAATATAGCAAGAATTTGGAACCGATTCTATAAAGTGGATGAGTCTAGGAATAGAGAAAATGGCGGAACGGGAATTGGTTTGTCCTTTGTAAAGGCTATTATGGGTAATTATGGGAATAGCTATGGCGTGATTAATAAAGACAATGGTGTGGAATTTTATTTGGAATTGGATATGAAGATGTAAATACTAATAAAATTTATTAGTATTTTTATAAAATAACTCCCAGCTACATAATAGAATGTAAATCAAATGATATTAAAGTTTTAATATCATTTGATAACATTCTATAATTTGCTGGTCCCCCCCGATTTGTTATTTTATAAAAATATAATAAATTTTCTATATAGATTTTAGCTGTGAATCGTACATTTTAGGCATGAAATGTCGAATTTTGCGATGAAAAAAGCTTTACAAACAAAGAAAAATGTATTATTATAATACAAGAAAGTTAACTTCAAATGCAAAAAATTAGTTCACAAAATTTTTTCGAAAAAATTGTTTCTTAATTTTTCAAGAAAAGTAGTAAGATAAAAATAAGGAAGGAGCGTGATAAGATCATTTATAGTACATGGTATATTAATATTTTAAGTATAATTATTTCTACTATATTATTTTTTATTCTAAGTATATTTAGTTCTCATTTTGATTTTCAATCTCAAAATGCTGTTTTAAAAACAGGATTCACAGTAAATTCTAACAGTCAAAATGACATAGAGATATTTAAGTCAAATTTACAAGTAAACACAAAGGAGCAAGACTGGTATCTTGAAATTCCCACGATTAAATTAAAAGCTAACATTGCAGAAGGAACAACAAAAGAGGTATTAGATAAATTTATTGGACATTTTGAAGAAAGTGGACATTGGATAGGAAATGTTTGTCTAGCAGCTCACAATAGAGGATATGAAAACAATTATTTTGCAGAAGTGAAAAAGCTAAAAAAAGATGATAAAATTATATACTGCTATAAAGGTTCTAGTAGAGAATACTTGGTGGAAAAGAATGATATCATACAAGATACAGATTTATCATGCTTAGAAGATACCGAAGATAATACCATTACCTTAATTACTTGTGTAGAAAATGAAGAAAATTACAGAAGATGTATCAAAGCAATTGAAAATAAATAATAAAAGGAAAGGAAGAATGATAATTTGAAAAAAAAGAAAAGTAAAATGAAAAAATTACTGATTATACTAGCAATTTTTTTCATGAATGGTTTAGGATTTATGAATTCAGTATGTGCAGCATCTTATATTGATTCAGCTCATATGTATTCAGCAGGTGATTGTGGAAAGTTATTAAAATATCAAGGTGTGCTAGTAGAAGCAGGTTATGTACAATATACCTATAAAGGAGTTAATTATCCAGCCTATTGTTTAGATAAAACGAAGGTACGGAGCACAAGAAGGAGCTTATAATGTTTCTGTCAAACAAGCTATTACAGACGTAGGATTGTGGAGAGTCATTATCAATGGATATCCTTATAAGTCAATCCAAGAACTAGGGGTTGCGAATAAAGGAGAAGCCTTTATGGCAACAAAGCAAGCGGTTTATTGTTATATCCATAAAAACAATCTAAATGATTATGAAGCCATAGGAGAAGCAGGGCAAAGAACATTAAATGCTATGCATCAGATTGTTAATAATGCTAAAAATTCTAAGGAAACAAAAATATCTAGTACAATTGAAATTAAAAAAGAGGGAAAAGAATGGACACAAGATAGATTAAATCCAGAATATGCATCTAAAACATTTTCTGTATCAGCAGGAGCAAATATAAAAAATTACAAAATAAAGATAACAAAAGAGAATGCAAAAAATATTGGTGGAATTAAAGTAACAGATACCAAAAATGCAGAAAAAAACGAATTTGCTCCTAATGAAAAATTCAAAGTACTAATTCCTATTAAAAATATGACAGAAAAAGGGACTTTCAAGTTAACGGTAGAAAGTCAAGTTCAAACAAAACCTGTTTTATATGGAGCAGCTCCTAATAGTAGTAAACAAGATTATGCATTAACAGCTATGACATATGAAGATGGTAAAGGAGAAAAGACGGATAGTTATCCAGAAAATGAAACAAAAATAATTATAATCAAACAAGATGGTAAGACAAAACAAAAGCTAGAAGGAGTAGAATTTCAATTATTGGATAAAAATAAAAATGTAGTATATTCAGACTTGAAAACAAATAAAGAAGGAAAAATTGAAATTAATCACTTGGTTCCTGGAAAGTACTATCTAAAAGAAACAAGAGCAAAAGAAGGATACGAGGCTTACCAAGAATTAATTGAATTACAAGTGAATTTACATGAACAGTATAGAGTAACAGTGAATAATAATCCCGAAGAAAAACCAAAAATAGAAATTGAAAAAAACGAAAAAAGTAAGGAAGTAAGTTCATCGACAGTCAAAAAGTTACCAGTTACTGGCATGTAAGAAATAAGAGGGAATGAAATCAAAAACATTCTCTCTTTTCTGATAGGATTATATTAATTGTAAAAAGAATTTGCATAAATAAGCTATTTTATGCTAAAATAAATAAGGAGGAGAAAAATTGAACGAAAAATTATTAAATATGGAGATTATAAAAGAATATATTGCAAAAAGAAAAGTAGATTGGACAAAACATTGTCTAAATAGATTAAATTAAAGAAATATATTAATATCTGATGTAAAAACAGCTATAAATAGTGGAAAAATAATTGAGTATTATTATGATGATTATCCATATCCAAGTTGTTTAATATTAGGATATAACATAAATAACAAAATATTACATATAGTATGTGGAATGAGTGATGATTTAGTTCATATGATAACCGCATATTATCCAGAGAAGGCGAAATGGGAAACGGATATGAAAACAAGGAGGGAAGAATAATGAATTGCTTTATGTGCAAAGGTGATCTAGAAGAAAAGAAAGTAAATTATGTAGTGGATTTAGAAGAGACAATTATTATTATTATTAAAGGTGTTCCAGCGAGAGTTTGTACACAATGTGGAGAACAATACTTTGATGATGAAACAGCAGAGAATATTGAAAGAATTGTAAATCAATTGAAACAATTAGCTACAGAAATAACTATTGTGAATTACAAAGAGAAAGTTGCTTAATAGGAAAAGAGTCAATAGTTTGTTAAAATTAAGCATAAATATGATATTTATGCTTAATTTTAACAATTGTCTTTAAAAAGAGGATAATTTCCAAAGAGGGATACAGATAGGATTCTTCTGTGTTTTTTTTCGTGAATCGGTTGACAAATGTAGTATTTTATAATATAATAGTTTCGCTTATGAATAAATCTAAGACTTCTCCCCGGTAGTTTTAGAGTTAAATTCATAAAAAGAAAAACCAAAAAAGAAATAGGAGGGTAATTATTACCATGAATAATACTACATATAGTGCTAAATGTGGTGAAGTTGAAAGCAAATGGTATATCATTGATGCAGCAAACAAACCACTTGGTAGAGTAGCAACAGAAGCTGCTAAATTATTAAGAGGAAAACACAAACCAACATATACACCTAATATTGATACAGGTGATCATGTTATTATATTAAATTGTAAAGATGTTGTTTTAACAGGAAACAAATTAAATCAAAAAATTTATAGACATCATTCAGGTTATATTGGAGGAATGAAAGAAGTTCCTGCCAAAGTAATGCTTGAAAAAAATCCAGAGAAAGCAATGACTTTAGCTGTCAAAGGAATGTTACCTCATAACTCTTTAGGAAGGCTACAAGCTAAAAAATTAAGAGTGTATGCTGGAGCAGAACATGAAAATCAAGCACAAAAACCAGAAGTATGGGAGGTAAAGTAAAATGGCTAAAAAAGAAAATATAGTTTTCTATGGTACAGGTAGAAGAAAAAGTTCTATTGCTAGAGTAAGGCTAGTTGAAGGAACTGGAAAAATAACAATCAATGGAAAAGATATTGACGAGTTTTTCGGATTAGAAACTTTAAAAGTTATCGTTAGACAACCATTAACTGTTACAAATACAACAGCAAAATATGATGTGATTGCAACTGTTAAAGGCGGCGGATTTACAGGTCAAGCAGGAGCGATTCGTCATGGTATCGCTAGAGCTTTAAATGAAGCTAATTCAGAATATAGACCAGCTCTAAAATCAAATGGATTCTTAACAAGAGATCCTCGTATGAAGGAAAGAAAGAAATATGGTCTTAAAAAGGCTCGTAAAGCTCCACAATTCTCAAAAAGATAAAACAAGCCCTTTTGGGCAAGAGGCGGGAAACCTATATACAAAGCGGTAATCGTTGGTATTACTGCTTTTTTATATTATAGGAAAGTTCTCCGAACTTCCTATAATATAAAGCATTTCACACAATTTTACTTCGTAAAATTGGCGAGCGAACAAAGACGAGGCATGAAGAGTAATCTAAAAGGTCAAAATTTTTCAATCATGCCTCTTTTGTTCTAATTTACCAATTTTTATTAGTAACAAAGTATAGTACTTATCTTAATAATATTACTTCTTCCATTCTTCTTTTAATAAACCTGTTATATATTCATTTTTTATTATTCCATCTGCTCTACAACGAATAGCTTGTCTTTTTAATCCTTCTATTTTATATCCCAATTTTTCTTGTAATTTCCAAGAAGCTCCATTTCCCTCAAAAAAACTGTTTTCAATTTTTCTTAAATTAAGTACTTCAAATGCAAATTTTGTTCTTGCTTTCATTGCTTCTGTAGCATATCCCTTATTCCAGTATTTTCTATTAATCCATATTCCTCCACCATGTGCTACATCATCATATATATCATATAAACCAACACGACCTATTACTCTATTTTCATCTTTAAGTACTATTGCCCAATTATAATAATTTTTATTTTCATATTTTTTCAATATAGAATCTATTTCTTTATCTGCATCTTCTAATGTATATGGGCAATTGTCATAACCTTTCCATTTAGTTACTTCAATATCATTTAGTCCTTCCATTAAATCATATCTATCACTTTTATTCCAACTTCTTAAAATCAATCTTTCTGTTTCTAACTTTATATCATTCATCTAATTATCTCCCTTATTTACAAACCCAAGAATAAAAAATTAATATTTGACATTATCAATTTTATATATTATAATAATTATAGAAAATAAGGAACCATCAAATATGGTTACCAATATGTTTATAATTCAAAAATCATATCTCTATTGGTCAGCAGAGATATGGTTTTGTTTATATGTAATTATAGTTATAGCTATAATTAATATAAATGAGATGATAGTAAGAGCAACATTTATAAATAATGATAAAATTAATAATTGCAAAAGTATTTCTTCTAACATTCTACACCACCTCGCTTTCTTTAAAGAATTGAGATGGTAACCACATTCTACTTTTCCTTATTTTCATCACAAATTATACATTTTATATTGATTATTGTCAACAATTTTTAAAACATTTGTTTATATAATTAAAAAATATTTAATACTAATATGTGTTACTTTCTGATGAACATTTAAGGGTAAGAATAAGAGTAATAATTTGGAAACAATGGAAGAAGATATGAAAAAGATGTGAAAGCTTACAGAAGTTAGGAGTTCCATTTGAAATAGCATTTAATTGTGCAAATACAAGAAAAGGTTATTACCAAATATGCAAAACTAGATATATACAATATGCTATAAATAATGAAAGATTAAGAAAAAGAGGTCTAGTATTTCTACTAGACCAATATGAAAAAATTCATATTTAATATAAATTGAACCGCCACTTGCGAGAACCTCTTGAGTGGTGGTGTGAGAGGGGAGAAATTCATTAAGAATTATCCTCTACTCGATTAATAATTGTTATTTCTTTGTTGTTTTCTAGCTTTTCTGCAATCTGGGCATCTTACTGGTTGATTATCAAATCCTTTTTCAGCATAAAATTGTTGTTCACCAGCTGTAAAAGCAAATTCTGTACCACAATCTTTACAAGTAAGAGTTATATCTTCATAAGTTGTTTCCATTGTATAAACCTCCTTTTTAGATGGATTTGAATTATTTTTTTACTTAACCAATCTAAAGAGAAGGGAAATAATCTAAAATAAATTCATATAAGTTTCTTATTTGAAACTTCACTAACTATATCATAATTAGTGGAAAAATACAAGTAAAAATGAAAAATTTATTCAATTACTTCTAGGGCATCACTATTTCCATTCATACCTTCCAAATTATAATAAGTATTAGGAATATTACCAACAATCACATTTTCCATCAATAAAACTTGATTTGTAATGTCTTGTGAAATATTATCAAAAGGAGTTAAAATATTGATATGACATTTTACTTGTAAATACACTCTATGCAAGGTCTGGTTAATTCCTTGTGCTGAAAATTCACTTTTTAGGTCTGTTTCAACATCACCAACAGAAGATATGGTAATTTTAATTCCGAGGACCTCTTCCAGCTAACATTTTAAAACCAGTGAAACTTCCAAGAGCGATTTGTATATTTTCTCTTCCTTTTGCATCAATCTCTTTTTGAATTTTATTTGCTACATCAGAAATGATTTCATTAATTGGTATTACGTTTGACTTTATCATCGTAATATTACCATTTTTATCTTTTTCAATCGAAAATAGTTCGTCATAAGTATGTTGTTTCATCACATTGGTTGCTTGATCATTTGAAACCGTCGTCGCTATTGATTTCGCTCTATTTTGACATAAGGTATCAAAAATAGGTAGTACAGCATCTAATATAAGTTTTACAGTAGAAAAAGCGATGATTAAAATCATTAGCAAAGTAGTTATCTTTTTTGCTTTATCACTTTGCATTTGTTTTCTTGATTGTATGATGATTTTGGGAAGCCTAATTCTCGGTCTAGAATAAATTTTATGCATAAGCTATTCCAGTTTTAACGTAACGAGGAATAAATAATTTTTGTCCAGGAGTAATTTTGTTTTCATCTTCAATGCCATTAGTTCTAACAATGTCATCAACAGTACTTCCATATCTTTTAGCAATTTGCCATAAGGAATCTCCTTTTTTTACAAGATAAAGAATTAGGCTATAATCTTGCGCTTCTCTTTCGCCATTGGTTTGAATTTCATTCATAATGTTCATATTGGTATTTCGATCTATGTCGCTATTCATAGCTAAATCTACATTAGCAGAAATGGCGCCACCATCTTGCACAATAAAATCTTGATTAGCAACTTCCATATCTAATTTACAGTTGACATTTTCAGAATCTTCTACGCCATCTAGTGTATATTCAAATGGTATTTTTGAATTTCGTACTTCCATTTGTAAATCTTGATTAGATAGCATAAAGTTAATTTCTAAAGTACCAGTAAATACAATTCGATTTGCTAAATTGTCTTGCTTTTCAATAACAGGATTAACGTCTACATCAATTATATTTTTATTTTCCATTCCATCTAGTTCTATTTTTTCTCTAATTTGTTTTGTTTCTTTACGAGTTTGTTTATTCGTTATGGTAGTTATTTTCTTTTTATTAAATTCTAAATTTTCACAAGGACTATATAAATCTTGAATTAGATTGATTTGTTTTTCTTCATATACAATAGCTGTTACCCCCATTTCTAATTCAATGTAAATAGAGTGTTCTTCTGGTGCATTTGGTTTAATTATCATATTTTTGATTTCATAGTCTAAATCGCAGATATTTTCTTCTGTTACATTTGGAATGTCAACAAATCCAACGATAGGTATTTTCGTATCAATGGAATTGACTCTATTATCTTCTGTTAAATACATAATTTTGATTCGTGCTTCTGCTTTGGCTAAAATTTTGTTGTAACTTATTTTCACATCTTTATCAACAATGGCAATGTCGGTTTTTAATATTTCTGCTAGATTGTCAATTTGATCGATGGAAATATTGTCTTTGGTATAAATTTTATTTTCTCCTGTGCCAACTAAAGAATTGACACATAAATCTTCTTTTAACATTTGTATTCCTTCTGCGTTTTGTATATTATTTACGATTTCTACTTCCTCTTTTGCATATATTTTAATGTCTACTTCTAAGGTTGCTTTGATTCCTATTTTTCTTCCATTGATAACTTTACATTCGATGGATTTTAATTTGGTTTGTATGACAGATTCCATTCCTTCTTGTGCATTAGGAACAGGAATTACTTCTGAAAAGTCTAAACTGGTATTAATTCCTCTTACTTTATCATCCGTGTCATCTGCTAAATACATAATATAAGTGTTGATATTTCCGTCCATTCTGACTTTCTCATCTAGTACATCTTTTTTATAGATGCATACAACCCCACTTGTACAAATTGTGTTTAAAATGTCTGGCTTAGAATCAGGAACAATCATATCCCCTTCTACCATTATGATGTCCTTTTTAGAAGCTACTAATTTATTTACACATAAGTTCTCATTGACTGTTTCTAAAACCATTTGGTTTACCTCCTTTTTTTTCTTTATAACATGTATATTAAGAGGTAAATAGATTTATGACAAAAAATTGTGACAACAGGGGCGTCCCTGTTGTCACAAACAAAAAAACAGAGTTGCCTCTGTTTTTTATAAGGATGTCTTTTTTCTTTTTGCTTCTTCTATTGGTGGTATTAATGGGGAATAGGAGTCTCCGTCAAAAACTTCAACTTCAACTGTTCTAGTTAATACATCTGTATAACTATAAGTAACATTTCTATCATTTTCTTCATATTTTACAACGAAAATATTTGGATAGGCTTTTTCTATGGTAGCTTCTTTTTCAAAGGCTTTACTTCTTCCCAAAGAGCCTTTTACGATTATCTTTTGACCCACTTTATCTAAGATGTCTGTTTTTAGATTTGTTATGTCTGTACGACAAATCATGTAATCACCTCTCCCTCAAGATGGCTTGATTATAGCATTTTTTGCGTAAATTGTCAAAAAAGATAAAGTCTTGTCAATTTAATGTATTCTAGTAATTTCAAGGGATTTAACGTTTTTACCTACTTGTTTTACAGTTGTGTTACAGTTATATTACAATTATATTAAGTTAGGTTATCTTTATATATATATTAAATCAGGTAAATTCTTTTATCATTTTTCCATTGGCTCCGATTCCACTAACACCTTTCTTTCCATCTCTTAGTTCTTTTGCAATATCATCAATTGTGACGTATTTGTATTTTTCTGTAAATGCAACTTTTTCTGCTATGACTAAAGGGTCTAAAAAATCAATTAATATTCTAGCGGGGGAAGAGGCAAAGTTTGCACCAGCAGAAATAATGGCTTCAAAATAACTTTGACAAGCACCGAGCAAAAATGACTAGATGATTGTTCGTTTCTTGGTCATATTTTCTGGCTTCTTTTACCGTTTGAATGAAATATTTAGAATTTCTGTAATTGTAAATATTATTATAGTCTCTTCCTTTTTTAATCATTCCGTCGTGGCCTGTGATTACAAGTATATCAGGATTGTATTTTTGTAACAAACCATAAACTACTTTGGGCTGTCGATATTCAGGGATATTTTTTACGATAGCGTTTAATCCTAATTTCTTATAGTAATAATAGGACTTTTGACTATATTTTTTATCACCATCTAAATGTAGTATCTTACCAGTTATAATTTTTTCTTTGTTTCTATTATTTGGACTTAGTATGCCAATTTTATATTCACTAAAATTTCTTTTTTCTTTTGTTTCTATTATTTTACTGTTCATTTTATGATGAAAGGTTTTTATCTTTTCATTTACAGTTTGCTTATCAACAATTTCTAAGTCGTCTATCTTGCTGTCTACTTCAATTCTATCAACAAGTCCTTTTAAGATGGCTATTTTCTGTTGTGGTGTATCTATGATGTTTTTTACTTTGAATAAAATGTCTTTGCTGTAAGATTTTCTGGCAACAATGTCGCCTTTTTTTATAGAATTCATTTTATCACCTCTGACTTTGAGCTATTATATTCTATGTCAGTTTTTGTCGATTGGTGAATAAAAATCTTGTTGCTTTTAATTAAAAATTGATAGGGATGAACTGAAATTAAAAAAAGTTATTTCGTGCTTGCGAAATAACTTGAAAATTCATTCATCTAATTTTAAACGAGTAAATTTATCATAAAAATCAGGAATTTGTTTTTGCAAGCGAATAGGTTTCAAATTTAAATCGGTAAAGCAATGTTTTGTTTCACCTACTAAAACTAAATCACCAGTATTTTTATTTATCACTTCATAACCCATTGTCAAACGAATACCATTAAATTCTTTTACAAAAGGTTTAATTTCAATGATATCATCGAATGTAACATGTGATTTATAATCACAATTAACACCAAGAACAGGAATCATAACGCCTTTTTCCTCGAAGGCAGAATAAGGCATATCATTTGCATCTAACATTTGGCATCTTGCTTCTTCTAAAAATCGAATGTAATTAGAGTGATGAACAACTCCCATTCGGTCTGTTTCATAATAATTAATTCTTCTTTCAAAAGTAAAGTCCATAATCATCATTTCCTTTCAAATAGATATTATAACGAATGAGAAAAAAGATGTCAAATAGTAGAAATCTGATTAGAAAAATGATATAATCAGACAAAAGAAAATTCGAAAAAGAGAGGAGAAAATGATGTCAAATTTTGTGCATTTGCATATCCATAGTGAATTCAGTTTATTAGATGGTGCCAATCGAATCAAAGACTTACCGGTAAGAGCCAAAGAGCTTGGAATGGATGCCATAGCCATTACAGATCATGGAGCCATGTATGGAACGATTGACTTTTATAAAGCTTGTAAAAAAGAAGGCATCAAGCCAATCATTGGTTGCGAAGTATATGTAGCACCAAGAAGTCGTTTCGACAAAGAGCCGAATATTGATAATCGTTATAATCATTTAATTCTATTGGCAAAGAATCAACAGGGATATCAAAATTTAAGTAAGCTAGTTTCTATTGGATTTGTGGATGGCTATTATTACAAACCTCGTATCGACTTAGAGGTGTTAGAAAAGTACCACGAAGGGCTAATTTGTTTAAGTGCTTGTTTAGCAGGAGCAGTCAATCAAGCTTTATTAAATGGAGACAATGAAAAAGCAGAAGAGATTGCACTTTGGCATAAAAAGGTATTTGGAGAAGATTATTATATAGAAATTCAGAATAATGGGATTAAAGAACAAGTTTTAGCCAATCAAAAATTAATTGCATTAGCTAGAAAATTAGATATTCCATTAGTGGCGACCAATGATGCTCATTATCTAAAAAGAGAAGATGCTTATAATCACGAAGTTTTACTTTGTATTCAAACTGGCAAAAGAATGAGTGATATGGACCGAATGCGTTTTGAGACAGATGAACTATATGTCAAGTCACCAGAAGAAATGATAGAGTATTTTAAAGCCTTTCCAGATGCGATTGAGAACACTGTCAAAATCGCAGAGAAATGTAATGTAGAATTTGAATTTGGACATACGATTTTGCCGAATTATGATGTACCAGAAGAATTTCCAACTCATTATGACTATTTTAAAAAACTATGTGAAGATGGAATCAAAAATAGATATGGCGAAAATCCATCACAAGAAATATTGGACAGAATGGAATATGAACTCGGTGTTATCCAAAAAATGGGATATGTTGATTATTTCTTAATTGTATGGGACTTTATTCATTATGCTAAAACGCATTCGATACCAGTAGGACCAGGAAGAGGTTCAGGGGCAGGTTCCATTATTGCTTATGCCATTGAAATTACAGATATTGACCCTATGAAGTATGGACTTCTTTTTGAAAGATTTTTAAATCCAGAAAGAATTAGTATGCCTGATTTTGACGTGGATTTTTGTTATGAACGTAGGCAAGATGTGATTGATTATGTATCTGAAAAATATGGACATGATCATGTATCTCAGATTATCACTTTTGGAACGATGGCAGCTAAAATGGTTATTAGAGACGTGGCGAGAGTATTAGATGTGCCATATTCAGAAGCAGATAGTTTGGCAAAAATGATACCAAATGAATTGCATATCACCATTCAGAAGGCATTAGAACAAAACAAAGAATTAAAACAGCAATATGAAACAGACGAAACGGTAAAAAAAGTATTAGATATTGCAATGGCATTAGAAGGAATGCCAAGGCAGGCATCAACACACGCTTGTGGAGTGGTTATTACCAAAGACCCAGTCGATACTTATGTACCATTATATGTTCGAGAGGAACAAATTTCAACCCAATATATTATGACAACTTTAGAGGAATTGGGCTTATTAAAAATGGACTTTTTGGGATTAAGAACGCTAACCGTTATTCAAGATACGATTGATTTAGTCAAAGAAAACAGAGGAATTGAAGTAGAATTTGACAAAGAAATGGCAGACCCAAAAGTTTATCAATTATGGCAAGAGGGGAAATCTTGTGGAATTTTCCAATTCGAGTCACAAGGTATGACGAACTTTATGAAAGAACTAAAGCCAGACTGTTTAGAAGACTTAATAGCAGGGGTGTCTTTATATCGACCAGGACCAATGGACCAAATACCAAGATATGTAAAAGGAAAATTAAATCCAGGTCATAACGAATATACCCATCCACGATTAGAGCCAATTCTAAACGTAACCTATGGTTGTATGGTTTATCAAGAACAGGTAATGCAAATTGTTCGTGATTTAGCTGGCTATTCTCTTCGGAAGAGCTGACTTAGTAAGAAGGGCAATGGGAAAGAAAAAGCTAGATGTTATGGCAAAAGAAAGAGAAGTCTTTATTCATGGACAAGTAGATGAAGAAGGAAACGTAATTGTGCCAGGTTGTATCAGAAACGGAATCGATGAACAATCTGCCAATAAAATATTTGATGAAATGGCAGAATTTGCGAAGTATGCTTTCAATAAGTCACATGCAGCTTGTTATGCTGTTATTGCTTATCGAACGGCTTACTTAAAAGCTTATTACCCAGCAGAATTTATGGCAGCAACCCTAAACAGTTTCTTGGGAAATTTAGATAAAATACCACAATATATTGATGAATGTAAAACATTAGGAATCGAAATATTAAAACCAGAAATCAACAAAAGTGATGCCAAATTTACAACCGAGTACAGTGGCGACTTTGGGACAGGCACAAAGTCGCGATCGATCGCTAAAGTTCGTTTTGGGCTAGGAAGTATCAAGAATGTGGGAACTGTGCCAGTTAATAGTATTGTAAAAGAAAGAAAAAAGAATGGACCGTATAAGAGTTTTACTGATTTTTGTGAGAGAATAGCAGATGAAGCGGTTAATAAAAAATGTATTGAAAGCTTAATAAAAGCTGGTGCATTTGATGAGTTTGAACAAACGAGAAGTACCTTATTAGCTTCTTTTGAAGGAATCATTGATGCCATTCAAAGTAGTAAGAAAAAGGGTTTAGACGGACAAGTTTCTATGTTTGATTTGGGCTCTGAACAAGAAAAAGAAGAAATGAATGAGATTAAGTATAAGTTTGATGAGCATGAGGAGATGTCAAATAAGGAATTGTTATCCATTGAAAAAGAAATGCTAGGAATTTATATTTCAGGTCATCCATTGGAAAAATTTAGAAGTCAAATTGAAGCACAAGCAACCATTAATACCATTCAATTACGTGAGTTAGATGAACAAATGAGTTCACAATCGCTAATGGAGGAAGGTGCAAGAAGGGAAAAACCAAAATTTGTAGATGGACAAAAAATAAAATATGTAGGAATTATCACTTCGATTAAAAAGAAATATACCAAAAACAATAAGATTATGGCTTTTGTTACAGTAGAAGATTTGTATGGAACAGCAGAGATTCTTGTGTTTGAAAGTGCTTATCTCAGTGCTGGCAAAAGCTTAGTAGAAGAAAATATTGTTGTAGTTGATGGTCGTTTGAGTATCAGAGAAGATGACAGTACTACGATTATTGCCAATGAATTAAAAGATTTTGGTGAGCAAAAACAGAGGATTTTTACGCTAGACCTTACAACTGCTGATGAGGAACAAAAGGAAAAGCTGAGAGGGGCTTTGCGATATTTTAATGGAGATAGAAATAACATTAATGTGCAAATTAAGATAGATGGGATTCTAAAACCATGTGGACAGATTTATTTGACAGAACAGATTCAAGAAGTGTTTGAGGATATTTTAGGAGCTGAGAAGGTAAAGATATTATCTTAAAATGAAATGAAACTTAAAAAATTGCAGTAATAACGAATGAAACCGAATAGAATGAAAAACGTAGTGAAATTAATAAAAT
>CANOYI010000022.1 GCA_947571515.1 uncultured Clostridium sp.
AAATCATATATTAAGCTTTCTCACAAGAAAACAAATAATAAGACTGACTAGTAACGGTTATCTCTCATTAATATTTATTTAAGCTGTAAATTGTAACAAAATGTACTTTCTATGCTTTTGTATTGGTTGCGGTTACAATTTAATTTCTATTATGTAACATCAGTTCATCCAATCTCACATACTGACCAGCATCTATTTGTTCTAAAAATAATTCCTTCAAATTATTTTTAACAATAAGTTGTTCTTTTTGTGGTTTTGTCAACCTTTTAATTCGATACTCCAACTTAGAAGCCAACACTCTATTCTCCGTTTGCCATACACTCTCTAACTTTTTAGCGGTATGACTATACGTATATTTCGCACAATTAACTTTACTAAAATGTTCTTCCATCCTATGTTCTACATTCGTAGTAATCCCTGTATAGATAGAATTGTCTTTACATCTTAGCATATAAACGTAATACATAAAATCTCCTTCTTTCTTCTTTGGACAAGCTACATAGGGCATAACTTATGTCTAAAGTGGCGAGTTTGTGCCTGTCCCAAAGTCGCCATCATAGTTTTCTAATTTTGGCAATGAAAAATCCTTCGTAAAGCTGGTTTGGACATACGCATAGTGTCCCTTGTATTTTAGTTGGAAGAAGCGGAAGTTGCTCAATTCCTTTAAATTCAATTGGCACAATTTCTACCTTTCCTTGTTTTAGTATTTTTTGAATAATGTCTTCATTTTCATTCGCTAAAATCGAACAAGTTGAGTATACCATTTCTTTTCCTCGTTTTAATAAGTTGATTGCTTTTTTTAATAATGCTGTTTGTGATTGTACCGATTTTTCAATTAATTTATTAGTAAAGGTTTCTTCTAATTTATAATTTTGATTGTTACCTTGCAAATAAATGGTTCCACTTCCACTACATGGTGCATCTAACAAGATTTGGTCAAAGGAAAAAAAATCATCTATTCTTCTAGCATCTTGCATCATAACATAGGCATTAGCACCTTGCTTTTCCAAATTGTATTTCAATCTCTCTGCTCGAATTTTATTTATTTCACATGCTGTGATATTTGCTTTATTGTTGGTTAGTGATGCTATTTGTGTCGTTTTTCCTCCTGGTGCTGCTGCCATATCTAATATATCTGCTCCTTCTTCTGGTTGTAAGATAATTGGTGGTAACATAGAAGATAAACTCTGTAGGTAGATTTTTCCCTTTGGATAAATTTCCAAATTTCTAATTTCTTTTTCAGTGGCATTTTTTAGGATAAAAGCTGCATTATTCCATTCGACTTTCTGATATTCTATTTTTTGCCCTTTCAAAGTATTTTCAACCTCAGTTATTTCACTTTTTAATGTATTAACACGAAAAGTTGTATATCTTTTAGCTTGATATCCTTGAAAAATCTTTTCTGAAATTTCTTTTCCATATTGTCCTTCTATCATCTCTCTTAAAAACTTTGGTATTTCTACTGTAGTGGAATTAATACTCATTCATTTCTCCTTTTTATGTTCTTTTATCAATTTATAGTCCATAATTTTTTAACTCTCATTAAACTATAGTTAGTACTTTTAAGAATTCAGAGACCTGTCCCATATGGCGAGTTTGTGCCTGTCCCAAAGTCGCCACACTTAAGCATTTTATATAATTTACTGTTTATTCCTAAACTTACTATGGCAAAGGCAAATAGACAAATAATTGCATAAATTAAGTCTAATTTAATTAATAAAAGTGAAAATAACAGACTTATAGCAGTTTCTACTATCCTTTTTGATAATTGCAAATATGATACTGCTTTTTGCTGTTCAGCCTCTTTTGTATTTTTTAATAATAAGTCTGTTGCATATACTTCAATTGAATCTCTTATTAATAAGATTAAATCAAATCCTATTGTCATTAATGCAAATTTAGTTAATATGGCAAAATCAATATAGTTTCCTAATATAATACAAGCAAATGCTATCATTCCCATAATTGGTAGTACTACATTTATTTTATCTTTTAGTTTGCTATATATCTTTCGAAATATTAGATTTCCTAATATTCTACTAATACGTGATGTTACAATGATTAATCCTAAATAAGTAGCTGTTAATTCTACATTAAAATGTTCTTGAAGATTGTATTGTATTAATAATTTACTGTTAGTCTGTCCAATGCTTATAGTTGCATAACATATTCCAAAAGAAATAATAATGATTTGTATTAATCTAGAAAATCTAATTTTTTCTAGCTTCTTATTTTGACAGGTTAGTTGTTTATTTTCATTTGCATCAAAAATACAAAATGATAAAAATATATTAATCACACAAACTCCTATGCATAGATACATTGGTAAGTAATGATTAATGGCAAATATTCCTCCAGCTATTAATGCTATAATAGTTGTTATAATGGAATAAATCAGTTTTGATTTACTTAATATTTTGGCATAGTTTTCTTGTTTATTAAGATATCGTAAATTGTTTTCTAATACAACGTTATCCATTTTTTTGAATAGAAAAGCTGTTGTATATATAATGTTTCCTATCATAATAATTGCATAATTATTTCCAAATGTCATTAATATACTACTTATTAGTAACATCCATGTACCAAGTCGAATGGCTTTGATATTTCCAATTTTTTGTATAATTTTTAAAAATGGTATTTGCAATAGTATATAAGATAAACTTGAAATAGTAGTTAGGAATGAGAATTCAGCTGTAGATAATCCTTTTACTACTGTAAAAAATAAGGAATTAATCGCTATAAAAAACATTAAGTCATCTGATATTCCTATAAAATATGGTAAAATACTAGTACTTAGCATAACTTTTCTTCTCTTTAGTTTTTCACCTTTCATTTTCTTCTCCTAATACAAATTATCATTTAATATATAATACTTTAATTGGTATTTAATTCTTTAGTATTATTTTTTATAAATATAAAAAATAATAAAATAGATATTAATAAAAATATAATAATCAAAGAACACTGCGTATCTTTTGATAAGTTAGGTAATAATGAGATAATAAAGTCTGGAATATTAGCAATACTATGTGAAATAATTGTAATTACTAGAGATTTTGTCTTTACATATATGGTTCCAAATATAATCCCCATTATCAAAGCACCTATTGATAAAGTAATCCCTCCTGCTACTAAGTGTATTATTCCAAACAGTAACCCACTAAATAAAATGGCAATAACATTATGAAAGTTTCTTTGTATTCTTGTTAAAATTAAACCTCGACATATAATCTCTTCTGTAATAGGTGAAATAATTAAAAGGGCTACTATCTGAAGTATTATCCCAAGGTTTGGTACTATACTAGAATAATATGCTATACTATTAGATATTTGCTCCTGATTTGTAAAACTCATATGATAGGTTATCATAGCAAAAGCCATAGAATAACAAAATGATATTAAAGCTGGTAATATACAATTTTTCAAGTTTATTTTTTGAAAATTTATTTCATCTAAAAATTTCTTTTTACGAATACGAAAGAAAATAAATAATACTAATATAGAAACAATATTAGTAATTATCGTTAAACCTAACGCATTATTATTGATAAAATTATTAATTTCTATTTCACTAGTTATGTTATTAGAAATTGCCAAAATTAGTGCAATTCCAGATATAATTAATATCTGAAATATTACATAATAAATAAGATATCCTATTGCTTTCATCATATTTTTCATAAATTAACATCACTTCCAATTTTCTATTTGTGAAATAAATTATAACATAATTTCAAAAAAAAGCCTAGCTTTTTTATTGCACTTTTCTTCTTTTTTCTATATAATATTACAAAATAATACAAGGGGTGTCTTGAAATGGAACATTGGACAGTTGATGATTATAAAAATTTTACGAATGAAAATACTAGAAAGAGTAAATATAGAGCTAATAAAGTTTCGATTGATGGTCATACTTTTGATAGCCAAAAAGAAGCGGATTACTACTGCGAATTAAAGTTAAGATTACAAGGAAATGAAATTAATGGTTTTTGCCTTCAACCTACTTTTATTTTAGCACCCAAATTGAAATATAAAGCTGATTTTATTATTTTTCATAAAGATAATTCGACTGAAATTATTGATGTCAAAGGTGTTAAGACAAAAGAATATATTGCTAAGAAAAAAGTTTTTGAAGATAAATTTAATTTAAAAATAACAGAAATTTAAGAAAAGAACAAATCGGAAAGCCTTAAGATTAGCATAATTTAAACTTTTTTCTTTGGCTTTCCGTGAATTTGTTCGTGTGCCAAATTTATGAAATAAATTTGTGTACAATGTTTTTTATATATTAGAAAGTCAGTATGACTTTTATAATATATAATAAAAAGCAATCCTAAAAAATAATTTGGAATGGTTTGAATTGACATTCATTGCGTTAGAAATTCTTAATTGATTTTAGGGAAATAGTTCACGCTTGACGTGAAAGGGTGCCCTAAAATCAATTTAGAATTTATGCAAAAATGAATGGAACGAAAACCATTTTAAATTATTTTTTAGGATTGCTTTTATTATTTATTCTGATTTAAAAGATTTTTAATCTCCTCATTTCTTTTCACTTTTTTTGTTGTGGTCTTAATCAATTCTTGATCCGTCAAAATCATATTCTTAATATACTTGTAAGGCGGAAAAGTCTTATTAATCTCCTTAATCTTTTGCCAAATCACCTCTTCTAACTCTTCTTTTGACAAATCAGGATACTTTTCTTTTACCACTTCTGTATCATAAACTACCTTAACAGAAAGTTTAATATCATTCTTATCTTTGTTATCTGGCATACCATAAACAATACATTCGTTCACTTCATCTAAACGATTAATCAATGTCTCTAATTCATCTGGAAATACCTTTTTCCCATTTTTTAGAACAATCATATCCTTTTTTCTGCCTGTTAAGAACAAATAACCTTCTTGATCAAAATAAGCTAAATCTCCTGTATAAAACCAGCCATCTTTTAACACTTCATTGGTTGCTTCTTCATTTTCATAATAACCAAGCATAACATTTGGTCCTTTGACTCTAATTTCTCCAATCCCTTGTTCATCTTGATGATACAATTCTAATTGTACATTTTCCATTGGAAAACCGATAGAACCATATTTCATTTTTTTACAATTTTCAGCAGCAATTACTGGTGATGTTTCAGTTAGCCCATATCCTTGTACGACATTAATTCCTAACTCATTGAAACCTTGTGCTACTTTTCTATCCAGTGGAGCTCCTCCAGAGATGACAAATCTTAGGCTTCCCCCTAATTCATCTAATATTTCTTTAAATAATTTCTTTCTCACATCGATATGTAATTTTAATAATAGATTACTGATTTTCTTTGCCAATTCAACTGTTTTGGTTTTTCCTTTTTTTGCAACGCCTTGTTCGATTCTTTTATAAATGGCTTCTACCAATAAGGGAACACCTACAAAGATAGATACTTTATATTCTTTTAAATTTTGTGCAATATAACGAAGCCCATCTGGGAATACTGTTGTTACGCCGAAGGCAAGCATAACAATCATACAAGTTGAGCCAAAAATATGGTGAAATGGTAAAAACGCTATGTTAATATCTCCTTCTCTAATATCTTCTACTAATTGCATACTATATATATTAGCAGCAATATTGTTTTGAGAAAGCATAACTGCTTTTGATTTTGAAGTAGTTCCAGACGTGAATAATAAAATGTTCATTTTATAGCTATCTATTTTAGCTTCTATATATTCCTTATTTCCTGCTTCTAAAATTTCTTTTCCTTCCTGTTTTAATTGTGGGATAGAACTATATCCTTCTTGCTCTGACATACAAATATAGTTTTCTATTTTAGCATTTCCTCTTTTTTTAATTTCTTCGATATTTTCTAGGTATTTTTCATCAAATACTAATACATCTGCTTTACTTCTTACTAAGCAACTTTCTAATTCATCTACTTGTAATTCTTTATCCAATGGAATGCTTACAATTCCACCTAATAAATTTGCTAAATGTGTGTTCACCCATTCATAACGGTTTCTTCCTACAATAGCAACTCTTTTATTTTGATATCCTAAGTGGTAAAACTTGGTTCCTAACTGATTGACCTCTTCTAATAATCGTGTGTAACTTACCTTTTCATAAGATACTTCTTTTTCTTTTTTGTGTTTAATTGTAAAAGCTGTTTTTTCGTTGTATTTTTTTACGGTATCATAGATAAGCTCCTTAATATTCTCAAATTCTGTTGCTTCAAAATATTTTTCTCTTCCCATAATTAATCTCATTCCCTTCTCAAGGCACAAATATGGTTGGAAAAGAATTATAAATTGTAATTATTTTTCAACCTTTTTCCCTCTATCTAGTATTGATTACTAGATTATCATATACCTATTATAATGTCAAGCAATTGACTAAGTATTCAAAACATAGTATAATACTTAAAAATTTAATATATTTTTTCTTTGTGCCTCCCAACTTCGAACAGTCTGTAATTACATAACAGACTGTAACTTGTCGGTCCCCCCGATTTAGCACTTCATAAAAAATATATTAATTTTATATTCTAAATATAAGGTGATTTAAAGTGAACACAGAAATAAAAGATTTTCATTTACCTAGATGGAATGAACTTCCTACTATTGATTTATACATAGACCAGTTAGTTTCTTTATTAGAACAGTACTTAGCTGGTTATATTAAAAGCGATAATGAAAAAGAAGATAAAATTATAACAAAAACCATGATTAATAACTATGTAAAACATAGTGTTATCAAACCACCTCTTAACAAAAAATATAATAAAGAGCATATTGCTTCTTTGTTTGTCATTTTTGTTTTGAAACAGGTTTATAGCATAAATGACATTAAAAAATTAATCAGTTTAGCAATCGAAACCTCTCCTATTGAATTGGCTTACAATCGTTTTTGTTCTGAACTGGAAAAAGCCATTCGTATTGTTTTTGCAGAGAAAAATTATGTAAAAAATAGTAAACTTTCAGAAGAACAGTACATTCTTAGAAATGTCGTTCAGTCGTTTGCTAATAAATTGTATGTTCAAAAAGTTTATTTGAAGAAATAGAAACTAAGGACGTAACTTACGTCCCTAAATGTTTAAAGGATAGTATAAAATAAAGTGTGTAAGTTAAAGGTATCAAACTTATGCACTTTACTTGACAAAGTCGCATTTTCATGAAAGCATTAACATTCCCTTAATGCTTTCTAATTCTTCTTTATTAATTCCTATGTATTTCATAATTTTTTCATCTGACTCACCAAATTGTATCATGTTTTTTACCGTTTCTTTTATAGCTTTTTTTATACCTTGTTTCATTCCTTTTTCTATTCCTTTTTGTATTCCTTTTTGTATTCCTTTTTGTATTCCTTTTTCTATTCCCTTTTTTATTCCTCTTTCCATACCTAATTTTTCACACTCTTTTTTTGCCTTTTCGCTTTCTTCCAATACTTCATACTTATAATCCAATAGAAATTTTGTAAATGGGCTCATACCTTGCACCTCCTTTTCATTTATTTTTTCTAACATTATTTCTGCTTTTTCTTCTCCAACGATTGGTTTTATTATATTAACAATAATTTCTGACAAAACCTCTTTATCTTTTGGTTCTTGTATCATTTTTATAATTTCATTCATTTGTGTATTAGTTTCTTCTTCGTTTTTGCATTTCTCTATTATCATGATACTACTAAATAAAGTATGTTTCTTTAATAATTGTTCATAAGTGTAATCCTGTACTGCTATCAAATTATATGCTAAATTTATAGCATGTTTTTTGTATTTCTTTGACTCATATTGTTTTTCTGCAAAATTAGTTGGAAGATTCCATTTTTGAAAACCAGTATAAATAACAATTGGTATGACAATTGGATAAATACTATCTTTTTTGGAATTTGTATTTTGCTTAATTGTTTCTTTTTTTATAATTTCTCCTACATAATCCCATATTCTTAATAACATTTCTTGATCCATGGTACTTTGATGTTCTATTAAATAATATACAGGCTTATCTTTCAACCTATATAAAATATCTGATTGTCTACTTTGATAAAATTTTGTTATAAAATCAGTAGGACATGGTATAATTTGTGTTTCTTCTATCTTTTCTTCTAAGTCAAGAAAGCCATTTAAAAAATTTACCATTTCGTTTTTTCTACTTAAAATTTTTCGAAACATTTTATCATGTTTTTTATCAATTTCTTTTACAATGTTTTCACAATAAACCTTATCTTCTGCTATATGATAAACAACTTCCTCTTCTTTTAATGACATTATATTCTTGTTTTTTAAGTATTTTTTATATTGTTGATAAGTTATATACTTCATTGCATTCCTTCTTTCTCTATTATAATTCTTTTTGATTGATTTGTCAAGTTTTATTTGACAGTAAAAATACATTTTTCACTATTTTATTTTTGGATTTTCTTTGAATAAAATTTTTGAAATAAATAATTGAAATTATGTTCTTATCATAATATGTTTTTAAACAAAAGTCAATACATTATAATTTTAAGTTTCGATTTTATATGTCTCCATATCCTTTTTCTATCATAGATTCTTCTATTTCATTTACTCGCTTCATAACAGAAATCATTAACTTAGTCAAAACAACCTTCATATTTTTAACATTCATATCAATACCCTTAGCAAAGCAAGCATCTCTTAATTGCAAATACTCTCTCTTCAAAATTGGTATCATAGACAAAGAAATGCAAACTAATAATTCCATATCATTTGGGTCTACTTTTAGTAATTTCAAAGGCATACAAAGATTTTTTATGGTCCTTGCTATTTCTTTTACTGTTGTAGTTTTCGAATAAATATAAGTAACATTACAGACTAAAACCAATTTTACTGCTACTAAAATGGCATACTCATAATTAGATAACAGACAATTCACTAAAACTGTCAATAAAATAAATGGCAATAATTTTACGATATTTTCAATTGCATCTACTACTTTTATTTTTAAGCATAGCATAGCTAACAAGTTTAACAAAAAAACAACTAATAGCAAAATATTAGTATGGATAAAAAATATAAAACTAGAATACAAAATAAAAACCATAAATATCATAATACTACTCTTCCTAACCTACATTAATTTAGTTTAAAAAAAATTGTTATATTGCTCAAAACTCATTATTTCGTTAACTCCGAAAGAGAGCAAAAGAAAAATGCCCATTATTTTTCAACCTTTTATTTTTTCCTTTAACTTTGTAACTAATTCATCAATGGAATAGTCTTTTAAATCCATTTCAATTCCTTGTTTTTTTAATTTTTGCAATAACTCCAATACCATTGGTACTTTTATATCATATTGTTCAAACACATCTAATCGATCTAATAAATCCTCTTTTTTGATTTCTTCTACAATTGTACCTTCGTTTAATAAAATAATTCTATCTGCTAACAGCATTTCTTCTGCCACATTAGTAATATATAAAATGGTATATCCTTCTTTTTTCAAATCTTCGACAATATGATAAATGGCTTCTTTTCCTTTACTATCAATCATAGTAGTAGGCTCGTCAAATACAATATATTGGGGTTGTTTGGCAAGCACTTCGCCAATTACTACTCTTTGCTTTTGCCCTAAGGATAATTCATATAAATTCTCTTGCATTTTGTGTTTCATATGTACTTTGTCAAGCGAGGCTTCAATACGTTTTTTTATTTCTTCTTGTTCTAAGTCTTTCAAAGCAAAAGATACTTCATCTTCTACATTGTTAAATATAATTTGATTTTCTGGATTTTGGAAGACAATCCCTATCTTTTTTCGTATTTCTTCTTTATTTTTGGAATCTGCAATATTGAAACCATCCATTAAAATGTTGCCTTCTTTTGGTTTGATGATACCAGAAATCAACTTGCCTAAAGTTGATTTACCAGATCCATTTTTTCCCATAATAACAACGGTTTCTTTATCTTCTATTGTCATATTAATTTCTTTTAATATATCTTTTCCTTTTTTGTAACGATAGGTTACATTATTTATACTAATCATTTTCGCCTCTCAAATAGGTATTAAATGGTTTTCTTAATACTCTTTCTAAAAAAATCATAAGAATTACTTTAATTGGTATCATTATTAGTTCTTTTACAATTCTAGATAGCATTAATACCATAAAAGCTTTACCAGTTGTGATACTTAACCATAAGGTATTTAGTCCAATATTAGCAATCACTGTAACTAATACAACTGCTAGAATCACTCGTATACTAAATTGTTTATCTGTGTAAGTGTCGTCCTCTTTTTTGTACAATAAAAATCCATAAATCGCTGCTGCAACTGCTGTCGTAATGGTATATCCAATAAAGAAAGAACCATAAGGAAATAGCGTTGCCCCAATTAAGTCAGCAAGCACATTAATTAAGATTGTCCATTTTGGTCCAAGCCATATGGCACATAACATGGTTGGTACAAAAGAAAAACTAATGGTTACAATTGGCGTTTTAATTGATAAAAACCTTGATAATATAATAATCAGTGCCAATAATAAGGCTGATAATATTATTTTTTTATTCTTTGACATTTTAAATCTCTCCTTATGTGCAATGGGGACGTTTCTTTTCGCACATGGGCTGGGGTGGCAAAACTGCCAGCCACTGGTGTAATTTATTATTTTGAAACACCGCGTAAGCGACCAGCTACTGCATACTGCCACTGTAACAAGCAAAGCTTTAACAGTGGACAGCAAAACGAGCCTTTTAGGCGAGTGCGATTTGGAGCAACCTACCATCTTTTAAATTAGGTGGTTGCGACACACAAGGTGTAAAAAAATAATAAATTACACCAGTGGCTGGCAGTTTTGCCACCCCAGCCCATGTGCGAAAAGAAACGTCCCCATTGCCCTATTTCATTTTTTCTTTCATTTTTACAAGTATATTTAAAGCATCAATTGGTGTTAATTCGTTCAAATTAATCTTGTCTACCTCATGAGCAATCTCAGCTAATTTATAATTATACAAATCGAACTGTCCTTCCACTTGTTTTTTATCCTGTTTTTGCTGTTTTTGACCAGTTAAGATATTTTTTCTTTCCAAAGAACGCAAGATTTCGTCTGCTTTTCCGAGTCACTAACTTAGGTACACCAGCTAAACGAGCTACATGGATTCCATAGCTTTCATCGGTTCCACCTTTGACAATCTTTCGTAAGAAAATGATGTCTTCTCCTTTTTCTTTGACAGCAATGGAATAGTTTTTGATGCCTTCTAGTTTATCTTCCAACTCGGTTAATTCATGATAATGAGTAGCAAATAATGTTTTAGCACCACACTTTTCTTTGTCAGCAATAAATTCTGCCACTGCCCAAGCAATGGATAGCCCATCATAAGTGGAAGTTCCTCTTCCGATTTCATCTAAAATCACTAAACTATTATTAGTTGCTTCTTTCAAGATGGTGGCTACTTCCATCATTTCTACCATAAAGGTACTTTGTCCCATACTTAAATCATCGGATGCCCCCACTCTTGTAAAGATTTTGTCTACAACTCCGATTTTGGCAGTTTCTGCTGGTACAAAACTTCCTACTTGAGCCATTAAAGTAATTAAGGCAACTTGCCTCATATAAGTAGATTTACCAGCCATGTTTGGACCTGTGATAATGGATAATCGATTATCTTGCTTGTCCAAATAGGTGTCATTTTCAACAAAGCTTCCTGGTCCTAATATTTTTTCGATGACTGGATGTCTTCCATTTTTAATATCAATTGTTCCAGAGGAATTGACTTCCGGCATGCAATAATTCATATCTTCAGCAACATCTGCAAAAGAGGTTAAAACATCTAGATTAGCTACCACTTCACTTGTTTTTTGCAGTCTTTTAATGTTTTTCGCAATTTCCTCTCTAATTTGTACAAAAGCATCATATTCTAAAGTTACAACCTTTTCCTCTGCTCCTAATATTTGATTTTCTAAATTTTTTAGTTCTTCTGTGATATATCTTTCTGCATTTGTTAAAGTTTGTTTTCTGATAAACCTATCTGGTACTTGATTCAAATAAGACTTGGTAACTTCTATATAATAGCCAAATACTTTGTTAAATCCTATCTTCAAGTTTTTAATTCCTGTCTTTTCTCTTTCTGTTAACTCTAATTGAACCAACCAATTTTTTCCTTCTACTTGTGCTGTCTTCAAGGTATCAATTTCTTCATCATATCCTAATTTGATAATACCACCATCTTTAATGGTCATTGGTGGGTCATCTATTATGGCCCCATCAATTAATTGATAAATATCTTGTAATTCATCTAAATCCTCAGCTAAATTTTTTAACAAGTCGGTTTTGCAGTTTGATAAACTTCTTTTTACTTCTGGCAATTTTAGTAAAGAATTTTTTAAAGTTACCATATCTCTAGCATTGGCATTTCCATAAGCCATTTTTCCTGCTAAACGCTCGATGTCATATACTTTTTTTAGATTTTCAACGACATCGCCTCTTAACATAACATCATCTTTTAATTCTTTGACTGCCTCTAATCTTCTGTTGATTGCTAAAACGTCTACTAATGGGTCATTTAGCCATCTTCGTAAACATCTTCCTCCCATTGAAGTTGAGGTTTTGTCTAATACCCACAATAACGTTCCTTTTTTGGATTTATCTCTCATTTTTTCTGTTATTTCTAAGTTTCTTCTGGCATTGATGTCTAATGCCATATACCTAGATAATGGATATACTACAATTTTGTTGATATGGTCTAGGGTTGTCTTTTGTGTGTCCTCAATATAGGCTACTAAAGCATGAATGGCACTAATGGCTAAGGTTCTTTCTTCAAAATTTTCTATGTTTTTACCGTTATTATCAACAATGCTAAATCTTAATGCTAAGTTTTCAATTTCTGCGGAAAAATGTTTGTCATTAAACTTGGTTATGTACAAATCTTCGAATCTTTCTTTTATTTTATTGATTTCCTCCTTGCCATCTGCCATCATAGAATTCACCACTAATTCAGATGGTGTGTATCTTGCAATTTCGTCTAATAGCATTGGGAAATTATTGTTATCCTTGATTTCTGCTGAGTAGAATTCTCCTGTTGAGATATCACATACACTGATTCCAAAATAAATGCCAGATTTAAAGATAGACATGATGTAATTGTTTTTTCTTTCCTCCAACATGTTACTTTCTACGACAGTACCTGGTGTGACAACTCTGACAACCCCTCTTTTGACAATTCCCTTTGTAGCTTTTGGGTCTTCTAGTTGTTCACAAATGGCTACTTTATAACCTTTACCTACTAATTTGGCAATATACATTTCAGCTGCATGGTGTGGAACACCTGCCATTGGTGCTCTTTCTTCTTGCCCACATTCTTTTCCTGTTAGCGTTATTTCTAGTTCTCTTGCTACTAAAATGGCGTCATCGAAGAACATTTCATAAAAATCTCCTAGTCGATAAAATAGAATACAGTCTTTGTATTCTTCTTTGGTTTCAAGATATTTTTGCATCATTGGTGAATATTCTGCCATGTTTATTACTCCTTTTCAAAATCTTCTCTTTGTCTTTTTAACGTTTCTATTCTTTTATTTAGTTGTTCATCCTCTTCTGATTGTATCATTTTTCTATTTTTTTCTAAATCTACTTTTAGTTCTTTTCTAAAATTCACATAGGTTTTGGTATAAAAGCCCATATCTGCAAATAATTTAAAATCTCCATCTTTCATATCTTGTAATACTTCTGTATCTTTAATTTTTTCTATTTCTTTGAATTGTGTTAATTCCACATAATATCTTTTTGGCATAATTAGATTTAAAGTATAATCTGCAATATATTTATCTTTTTTTCCTTGTAATTCAATTACAGAATGTAAGCATTTCTTTCCGTCTTTTATATACATTCCACTTAATATGGAAGTTGGATTGCCGAAATTCCTCTATTAATATCAATGTAATTACTTTTAGATGACATTCTCGCTCCATTTTATATCTTTCCTCAGACATTAATTCTTTTTTTATTTCTTCATTTTGAATTCTATCTGAGAGTTTTTCAAACGGTATTATTTTATCCCCTAAAATATATTCACATTTTTTATCTTTTCCATGACAAATAAATTTACTAAAATCAAAACCAAGTTGTTTTCCTAATCTCTCATCTTTTATGATGTTATCATCTAATATAGTAAAAAATTCAATTTCATTTAATATTCTATCATTTTCTTTACTCTTCTGTGCTTCTTCTTCATTTAGTTCCGGTAAATTCTCATCTTTAAATAACAAATTATAGGTTTCTTTTTTCATTCCAGCTATATAGTCATCTTCCTTCAATCTTTTCACCTCTCAAATACCACATATGTTCAGAAACAATTTTCAAATCTTGTATCGTTCCAATCAAATCTGTACTTCCCTCAAAAATAACCACCTTATTGCTATCTGTTCTTCCTGTCAATAAATCCTTATTATTTTTACTCTCGCCTTCTACTAAAATCTTTTGAATGGTCCCTACATATTTTTGATTATTTTCTTGAATTTGACTTTCTACTAAAGCCTTCAATCGGTCAAATCTTTTATGTTTTTGTTCTTCTGGAATCTGATTTTCCATCTTGTTTCCTGGTGTTCCCAGTCTTCTTGAATAGATAAACATATAAACTTGTTCAAATTTTACTCTTCTAACAACATCTAACGTATCTTCAAATTCTTTGTCTGTTTCTCCTGGAAATCCTACAATGATATCAGTTGATAATGTTAGATTTGGAATTCTTTTTTGCATTTTTTCGACTAAAGCTAAATATTGTTCTTTGGTGTATTTTCGGTTCATTTCTTTTAATACTTTGCTGTTTCCAGATTGTAAAGGCAAATGCACTAATTTACATACTTTATCACAAGTTGCAATTGCTTCAATGACGTCATCTGTAAAGTCTTTTGGATGGGGTGATACAAAACGAATTCTTTTAATTCCTTCTATTTTGTTAATGGCTTTTAATAAAGTAGCAAAAGAATGAACCCCTTCGTATGAATCAAATTTAATATTTTTTTCTTGTTCAACTCTCAAATAAGAATTTACATTTTGACCCAATAAGGTAATTTCTTGATACCCCTGTTTGGCTAAGTCTTTTACTTCATCTATAATATCTTTTGGCTGTCTACTTCTTTCTCTCCCACGCACATATGGTACAATACAATAACTACAAAAATTATTACATCCATTCATAATCGTAACTGATGCTTTTATTTTACTGTCTCTTTTAATTGGTAATCCTTCGTAAATTTCACCATCAATATCAATAATATCTTCAAGTTTTTTCTTTTCTTCTAAGGCTTTATATAAATTTTCTGGAAATTTATGCAAGGTATGAGTTCCAAATAGAATGTCAACAAAAGGATAACTTTCTTTGATTTTATGAGTAATATGCTTTTCTTGCATCATACAACCACCAATGGCAATGATGATACCCTTTTCTTCTTTTTGTTTCTTTAGTTCTCCTAATTTTCCAAAAAGTTTGTCTTCTGCATTTTCTCTGACACAACATGTATTAAATAATGCCAAATCTGCTTCTTTTTGGTTTTCTGTTCTCTCATATCCCATCTGTTCTAGCATACCACATAATTTTTCTGAGTCATTTTCATTTAACTGGCATCCCATGGTCAAAATCGTGTATTTTAATCGTTTATTTTGATTTATTTCTTTTACTTTTTGTATATATTGTTTTTGTTGTTTTATTTCGTCTAATTTGCTCACTTTTAAACCTCCATGAGATACTTATGTCTCTAACATAAAGTGCAAAAAATAATTAATTACACCTTAGGCCTAGCAACATTGTCATGATACTTGTTTATTTTATTACATTTTTGTAGATTTTGCAAGAAAAAAAGTATATATATGTTCAATTTTTCAATTTACTAATATATATACTTTTTATCTATTCAAAAATTTTAGACTTTGTTTTGTTCACTTTATGCAAGACCATATTTTTTCTTAAATTTATCTGCTCTACCACCAACTGTTTCTTGTCTTAAATTACCTGTCCAGTAAGGGTGGCATTTAGAACATACGTCTACTTTTAAATCTTTTTTTGTAGAACCAACTTTTAACACATTACCACACGCACATGTGATTGTTGTTTGGTTATAATTTGGATGTATTCCTTCTTTCATTTCAAGTTCACCTCTTTCTTATGTTTAAAATAATTTGACTGTTGTTTATCATAACATATTTTCTTTTTTTTTTCAAGTATTATTTTTGATTTTGTTCATTTTGTTCTTCTTGCATATATTCTGCTGAATAAAGCATTTCTTTGTTCAATGACAATTTATGAATTAATTTTCCCATAACATTAAAAATGCAAGCTACAATCAAAATGATCATTCCAATTCTTTTCCAGTTTCTTTTTAGCATATCTTTGTTTCTCCTTTTTCATAAGAACTCTACCTATTAATTATACTTTTAATTTTCAAAAATGTCAATAATTTCGCATCTTTTTGGTTATACTATGTTTGGTGATTTAAAATGAATAAAAAAAGTTGGATTATAACAGTTATTGTAATCGCTTTATTAATTGGTGCCAGCATTTTCTTTTATGTTAGAAACAGCTCTCCTGCTCCTAATAAAAGAAATTACGAAGCTGGTAAAACATCAACTAACAGTACTTCAAACCAAAGAGAAGTAAATACTAATCAAAACAATGAAAGCCAGGAAAGTCGAGATAGTTCAGAAGAGCAAGAAAATAAAGAAAATCAAGAGAATTCTTCTGATGGAAATACAAAGGATGAAACAACACAAGGAGTAACAGAATCAGAATCAGAAAATAATCCTGCGCCTATCATAGAAGAGCAGATTGCTACTTTTTCTACTAAAATATACACCAAAGACTCTGCCCGTCAAAATAACATTTCCATTACTTGTAACACTTTAAACGGAACCATTGTAGAAAACGGTGCTACCTTTTCATTTTGTAATACAGTAGGAGCATCCTCTACTAGCAAAGGATATCAAAAAGCTGATATCTTCGATAAAAATGGAAATAAGAAAAAAGGATTAGGCGGACGGTAACTGTCAAATTAGCACTACTTTGTATAATGCCGTTTTATCTGTCCCTAGTTTAATTGTCACTGAAAGACATGCCCATAGCAACTATGTACCCTACATTGAAAAAGGAAAAGATGCAGCAGTTGCCTATGGCAGTTATGACTTAAAATTTAGAAACGATTCTGGAAATAATATCAAAATATTAGCTTCCACAGATGGCACCTCTGTAACTGCTACTCTACTTTCCCTAAAATAATAGAATAAACTTTTTTGCAAACAATTCATTAGCTAATCGTCCCCATTTAATCCCGGAACCAGTGGGGACATTCTTAAATAAATCAAATAATAAGCTAGTCCAATTTGAAAAATTAAAAAGAATGCCGACAAGCCAAACATATACCTTAATCCTATTTCATACATCACTCCACATAAAAATATACCTGCTGCTTCTCCCAGATATCTCATTACATATCTAAAATTGGTAAATATTAATTGATATTTATTTTCAACTCTATTTATATAATATCCATCACATATATTTTCGTATGAGGTTGAAATAAGAATTGACCAAGTCATAGCTATTAAAGTAATGATTAGATTATTGGATAAGAATGCTATTACATAAGCAATAAATCTTATTCCAAATTTTATTGTAATCGTTATGTAATCATTTTTAGGAGTAAGATACTTTAATGCCAATATTCCAATTAAGTCTGCCAATAATCCTGCTATTAATAAATAATTAGTTGCCTGATTGTCTGTAAATTTGAAATAATTTGTTAGTGTTAACATTTTTAACCCTAGTGCTGTTGACATTGCCATAGCTCCTACAAAAGTATATATGGTATATATGACTTGCAATTTACTTTTTAGTATATATTTTATGATAGAAATATTTTCACTTTGTTTACTATTTATATTTTTACAAGCAGACATATTAAACATTACTATGATTGAAATTGCTAAAAATATAATTGAAATAAATAAACAAATATTATAATCAATTAAAATTCCTATCATATTTTTTCCAATCAATAGCCCTCCAACTAAAACCCCTACATCCTTAAAAAGATATTCTGTCAATTTTCTTTTGCTATAAATGGTATTATTTTTCACAATTATTGTTATGAGCGGATATATACTAGTTGTAATCAGATATCCTGTTAGTACATCTAATAGGATAGAAATATTAATTAAATTTATATTTCCTTTGTTATTTAAACCTAATAAAAGTATTAAATTCAGGAATTTTATGATTAAAGAACAACTAACAAATGTTTTTAACTTTTCTAGTTTAATATACTTTCCTACAAACATGATACCTATTACACTAATAAAAGTCCCAATGCTAATAATATTACTAATATTTGTTACCGAAAAGCCATTATCTTGTAACCATAGTTGTCTAAAATTTTCCCATAATCCCATTGAAATGCTAAAAAAAGCTAGCATGATTAATATTTGATTTTCACTTTTTATTTTCTTCATTTGCTACTCCATCTCCAAAATGTCCCCACTGGTTCCGGGATTAAATGGGGACATAGCTTTAATCATATTTTAATTTAAAAGTTATTCTATTTTTTATGAAGTAACAATTCGGGGGGACCAGCAAGCATACAGTCTGTTAAGAATTTACAGACTGTGCGATGCTGGGAGTTACAAATAAAAAATAGAATAAACTTTTTTATAAAAATCAATATGTCCCCATTTAATCCCGGAACCAGTGGGGACATTTCTCATTTTTCTATGATAAAAGCATTGGGTAAATATCTTTCGCCCATTGGTGTAGATGTCTTATTTACTACTTTTCCATCATAATACATCGTGGCAGAAGACCCACCATCCAAATTAGCAGCATTATAAGCATCATATCTTTCAAATATATTTTGCAATTCTAAAAGATTTGTCCCTATACTATATCCTGGTTGTCTACCATCAATCGCTACCAATATCATAGTTCCATCTTGCTTTTGTCCAATTCCCATTCTAGGGTGTATTCCCCCTGCATTTGAATTCTTTATTTGATTATTACCATTTACAATAATGAAAGGTCCAAATTCAACAGCTGAGTCAATTCCTGCATTAATGGCTTCTTGATAATTATATTTTCCTAATATCAATTTTCCTTCTTCACTCAATCCAATCAAACTATATCTAGTTGATTTATTTCCAGATATTAGCTTTTTATTCATAATAACAGTATCTATTAATATATTTCCTGCACCTTTTCCATCAGGATCTGCAAATCCTCCTGCATTAATGCCTCCAACAGCGTTGTGTTTTTTAACAATTTCACTTAATTTGGATCCTCTTCCAGATAATCTCCCATCTACTAATTTTACTTTAGAAGCATCTGGTACCATCATAACAAATCCTACATAACCTTTACCTGTTATTCTTTCCACTGTAATTTCCTTTTCTTCTAGTTCTACTATCATAACATTGTCTGAATTAGAATTTTCATTGTTCTCCACTTCTAACTTTTTCATGATTTCTGCAATTTCTTCATCTGATAAAAACCAAGTTGCTAAATATTGATGATTCATAGTAGTCATTGCGGTTTGTACCCATAATTCTTTATATTTCTGGAATAAACTTGTCTTAAAAAATAAAAATAGGAATACTACTCCTAAAATAATGAGTGCTAGTAAAATTTTAAGACATAAAAATATTTTTTTCTTTCTCTTCTTTTTCTTTTGCTTGGCTTCTTTGACTTGATTAGCAATTCTTTCTTCTTCATAATATTTATCTAATCCATATCCCCTTTTATTTGAAATTGTTTTTGTTGCGCTTATACCTTCAAGTCCTTCTCTGTTCTTTACTCTATCATTTTCTATTGTATCTAATTTCATTTTATTACTCCATCTTCTGTCTTTTTTAACTTTCTCTTGAGTTTATCATAAATTTATTTCTTTTTCAACATATTTTTTTAAGTTTCGACTTTTTTGCAAATTTCTCCGCTAGTGGGCATTTGCTATTAAAAATAAATGAAAGATTTTGTATATCTAAGCTAGAGTATAGAAAAT
>CANOYI010000023.1 GCA_947571515.1 uncultured Clostridium sp.
CTATCCTTGCTCCTTTAAATACAATGGTATTATCCCTTAATTCTATCTTACTGATAAATATAGGTGTAACTATTAGCAAAAATACTATGATTGGAATTGCTATTGTAACAGCTATTTTTCCAATTCTTGCAAGTACATATATTGCCTTGCTTATTCCTTTGATTTTTTTCTGTTTTTCCTCTTTAAATTTAACTACACTCATTTTTATTTCTTCATCTAATGAATCTATATCTGTCATGTCCTCGTGTACCAAATCGTTTATTTTACAATGAAAAACATCACATAATTTCATTATTTTTTCCATTTCTGGGTAGCTTTCTCCATTTTCCCATTTTGATACACTTTGTCTAGTAACCTCCATTTTTTCTGCTAATTTTTCTTGGCTCATTTTAGCTGCTTTTCTTAAATTATATAAATTTTCTCCAAATTTCATTAGACTACTCCTCCTTCATCTTTCATTTTAGTGTAGTTTTTATTAAAATTCTATCAACTTCCAGTTGCACTTTATGAAAAAATGCAAAATGCAACTGAAACTTTACATTTTGCATAATATATTTTTCTATTTTAATAATTCTTTTTATTATCAATGCTATTTTAATATGGCTTTTTCCCTTCAAGCCATCCTTTATTTTTCCAATAGTCAGAATCTGTTTTGTTCCATCCATTATTTTGTGTTATTCCAAATATTTTGAAAAAGAGTTTTGTTTTCAATCCTACTTTTCTTTTTTGTAAACTTCTTTTTATTTTATCTGCTTTGTTTTTCACTTGTTTTATTATCTTGTCTTTATTCTTATAATCTATGTAATTACCGCCCATTTTCATTGTTGTAACTCCATAATTATAAACTTTAGGTACTCCCCAATAAAACAAATTATTCTTTACTAATTTAACTGTATCTTTTACACCTGATCCTCCTGCTGAAGTTATAATTAAGCCAACTTTATTAAACATACTTTCTTTAGGTCTATGTACTAACCATATATAAGCAAGATGGTCTAATAATGCTTTTAAGCCACTAGAACAAGACATAACAAATACAGGGGTAGCAATTATTATTAAGTCTGCTTTTTCTATTTTCTCAACTATTGGATTAACTAATTTGAAATGAGGACAATTTTCTTCGCCTTTTAATATACAATTTTCACATCCATAACAAAGTTCTTGAAAATCATTTGGAAGAACTATCTCATCAAACTCATTTTTTTCATCTTTAAATTCATTTAAAAATAAATCTGTTATTGCTCTTGTGTTTCCATTATGGGGTGTTCCTATTATTGTTAAAATTCTCATAATTTTCTCCTTATTTTACTATTTACTCAAGTTAATATACTCTAATAATGGTTTTAGATATTCTTTATCAGTCCAATCACATTTTTCGCCTATCGCACTCATTAGAGCTTTCATCCATGGTTCATAGGTATTAGGGTCTTTCTTTGCTATTGCCTTCTGTAGCATTTTGCATAGAGTTCTATCTTTAAATGTCATATTTTCTTCATCCCAAGCACCTCTACCATAGAACACAGGAATATTCTTCAAATCTTCTCTTAGATTATGTTCTTTCACTTCATTAAATGCTTGTTCTTCAAATGGAGATGCACCAACGCAGAATATTGCTAATTTTTTATTTTTTAGTACAGCATAGTTTTTTCTAAAAAATGATAAACCTGATATACCAGAAGCATAAATTCCACCACATAAAATTATTGTATTGTATTTTTCAATATCTTTTACTTTTGCGTTTGGTGTTTCTATGAAATCAAATTTAGTTTCTTCAATTAACCAATCCACATATTTTTTTGTTGCACCATACTTTGATTGATAAATTATTATACCTTTTTCCATCTTTTTTCTCTCTTTCTAATTTAGTTTTGTTTTATATATTTATAATACATCTGATTTTCTTGGCATAACTATTGCAGCTATTATATATGCTATTATTCCACTACCTGCACAGGCAGTAAATAAAATCCAAGCAAGTCTTACAAGTGTAGGGTCAATATCAAAATATTCTGCTATTCCTCCACATACTCCATCTAACTTTTTACCTTGTTCTATTTTATATAATCTTTTTTTCATAAACCTTGCCTCCTTATTTTTTAATTTTTAGAACTAACAATTTCTTTCCATTTATCGGTTTTCTTAAATTCTTCTAATTTCATTAAAGCTATAAATTCTTCTGTTAAAAACATACCTATTTCTTCATCTGTAAAACTGCAAGTTTTATCAGCTATTAAACTTGCTATTCCATGAGTTAAAAGCCACATTTTTTTATGAAATGATAGAATCGCATCTTTATCCATTTTAGTTCGTTTTGAAATTGCTTTCTCTATTTCTTCATAGAGTCTATCTTCTAACATAAAATTTTCTACTGTTAAGTTTGTTTTAGTTGAAAATACTAATTTGAATATATTAGGTTCTTCTTTTGCTAGTCTTATATAATTATATCCCATTGATTTATATGCAAATTCTTCATTTATTCCATTTGACATATAATTTTTATATGTTTCTACAGCTTTTTTTAATACTTCTTTCTTTATTTCTTCCATACTTGAAAATTGATACATAATAGGTTGTGTCGAACACTTTAGTTCTTTTGCTATAGCTCTCGCATTTAAACTTCCTATTCCGTTTTTTCTCACAATTTCATAGGCTGCTTTTATTATATCTTCTTTTGTTGTTTTTGCTATTCCTGCCATAATAAATCTCCCTTCTAAAATCGTTTTTATAACATTAGTTATAATATAACATAAGTTATTAAATTTGTATATACTTTTATTGAAATTTCTATTTATGAGAACAAATCGGAAAGCCTTAAGATTAGCATAATTTAAACTTTTTTCTTTGACTTTCCGTTAATTTGTTCGTGTGCCAAATTTATGAAATAAATTTGTGTACAATGTTTTTTATATATTAGAAAGTCAGTATGACTTTCCTAATATAGTACAAAAAAAGCAGATATTCTCTGCTTTTTACATCTCTAAAAATTGTAATTGTTATAACTAATTGATTACTTTTTTGTGATAATTTATATTACCACATTTAGGACATTTCATTTTTCTTTTTCTCCCTATGTGCAATGCTAATAAAACATCTTTATAATTTGGCACATATTTGTAATGACAATTTTGACATTCATAATTGGATCTGTATTAAAGTTCAATGATTTTTTATGTGTTTTTGTCATAATCTTATCAAATTTTACAACTAATCCAGGTAAAACTGTGAAGATACAAATTAAACTGATAAATACACCTTTTGCTAATACTATTCCCATATCTTGCCCAATTTTAAAGCTCATAAACACTAATGCTAAAAGTCCTACAATTGTTGTAACAGAACTACCAGAAATTGCACCAAATGAATTTGCTAGTGCCTCTTTCATTGCTTCACTTGGATTTGAATTTTTCTGTTTTTCCTGATTATAACGATTCATTAGCATAATTGAATAATCCATTGAAAGTCCCATTTGTAATAATGCTCCTATCGCAAATGTCATAAATGAAACAGATGGAAGTATTGCATTTGTTCCCATATTAATTAGTATTGCTATTCCTATACAACTCATATATAACAATGGCTCTATCCATGTATCACATAAAATGAATAATATAATAAAAATAATAATAACTGCAATAACTGCAATAACAGGTATTTCTTCCATTAATGTTGTAACCATCATATCTTATCTTCCTATTGGCATATATTTATCCAAATATTCTTCAACTGATTCCATCCATTCTTTATATACCTTATTATCATTTTGAAGTCCATGTCCTGAATGAGAACATTCAAAATATTTATAATCTACATTATATTTTTTATATGTTTCTAATAATCTTTGTGAGCCTTTAAATGGTTGAACTTTATCATATTTTCCATAAGCTACTACACTTGGAACTGTATTTTCATCTATCCACATTACTGCTGATATGGGTTTTAACTTTTCTATGTAAGAGCCATCTTTAATCATTTCTGGTGTTAATTCTACTCCACCCATAACTCCTAATAATTGGCTAGCACCTTTTCTTGATTCATCTGTATCTCTATCAAATCCATATATATCCCAATCTTCTGCATAAAAACTTGAAGGTCCAACTGCCCCAAATAATAATTTTACTGGTACAGGTGATTCTTTACTATCTCTATAAGCATAAATCATTGCTAAACAATGACCTGCTGAACCTCCTCCTATTCCCATTTCATTTATATTATATCCATATTCTTTTGCCTTTTCGATAACAACAGGAATAGCTTGTTTTATTTCATTTGACTGTGATAAAACTGATTTTTCATTTGTTTCATTTCTTAATGTATAATTGATACCACAGGATACATATCCTTTTGAACATAACCAAGAAAGCATTTCTACATCTCCAGATTTATCTCCTGCTGTAAATCCCCCTGCATGAAGATAAACAACTAATCCATCATTCTCTTTTGAATTGTCTTTTGGCAAATATAAATCAAATTTATTTGCTTCTCCTTCTCCATAGCTAATGTCTTTATGAAGTGTTCCTAAATCATCACTCCACTTAACTGAATATTTTTTTGTCCATGATGGCTGAATTTTCATTTTTGAATATACACCAATTCCAGCTGAAAACAAAAATACTAATATACATATAAATATAAACATCCCTTTTCCTCTTTTCTTCTCTCTCATAGTATATTACCCCCAAATAATGTACCACCCATTAGTAGATTTAAAACACCTCTAAAAGCTAATCGACCTAATATAAATCCAATAATTGCAATAATTACAAGAATAATAATTCTTTTTCTGTCAAACATATTTTATCCCTCCTTGACTTATTATAAATAATACTATATTATTATGTAACAAGTGTAGCATATTATAATTAAATTCTCAATAGCAAATACTCAAAATGCAACAGATAGGAGTGAAATGTAGCATGAATAATGTAAAAAGAGCAAAAGATTATATAGTTGAATCTTTACTATATCTTATGAAAAAAAAGAAATTTGAAAATATTACTGTAACTGATATATCCAAAAAAGCAGGTGTTAATAGAATTACTTTTTATCGTAATTTTAATAGTAAAGAAGAAGTGCTAAAGTGCTATTTAGATAGTATTACTGATAATTTTATTAAAACAAGCAAAATATTATATACTTCAGATAACTTTCAAAGTTATATCATAAATTTATTTACACATTTAGAAAGATATAAAGATATAGGAATTTTACTATATAAATCTAATATGGTACATTTCTTAAAAGATGAATTTGATAGAATATTTTTAGCAAAAGCTAAAAATTCTAATGAAACATACCATTATGCTTTTGTTTCTGGAGGTTTGTATAATCTTTACTTTTATTGGATTAAAAATAATTTTAAAGAAACACCACAAGAATTAGCAAATATATTTAATAACTTCTATATTTCAAAAGGAGATAGCAATTAAACTATCTCCTTGATATATTATATTTTTAGTCAAATTGTGTTTGCCAATTTTCATCTTTAATTGATTTAAAACACATCTCAATTTGTTCTCTATTTGTTTTTTCTTCTGCTAAATTATTTGGTAGTTTATCTAATGAAAAATATTTTATTTCTGTTGTTTCTATATTTGGGGTAAAATCTCCTCCAGTAATATTGCATAATATAAATACTTTACATACTCCATAAGCATATACTGGCGTATTGTGTTTATTTCTATCTTGAATAGAAATTATTTTAACTGTTTCTACATCTAAGCCAGTTTCTTCTTTAACTTCTTTTTTTGTATTACTTCCAACAGATTCAAGAACATCACACCAACCTCCAGGCAATGACCAAGTTCCATTATTTTCGTGAGTTAATAATATTTTATTATCTTTAAATATAGCTGCTCTTGTATCAATTTTAGGTGTTTGATAACCTGTTTCATTGCAAAATAAATCTTTTACTTTATCTATACTTATATTACTTTTTTCTGATATTATTTCTGCTGATATTTCTCTTAATCTTTCATATCTTTCTATATCATATACATTATCTGTATAGGTAAGTCCTGCTTGTGCTAAACTTTGGATTTCCATTGCCCATTTTAACCATTTTTCCATATACAAATCATCTCCATAAATTACTATCTTGTGTTTCAATTATATCACAGAAAACAAGTGATTTTTAACTTATTCACTTGCCTTACTTATTGTGATTTGTATATCAATATCATTACATATTACAACAACCAAAGTAGAAACAAATCCTTACTACTTTGGTTGTTACTTAGATTACAAAACAATCCTCACGAATATTTCTTCTTAAATATATCTGCCCTTCCACCCTTATTGACTGGTTCATGTCTTTTCTTCTCGTTTTCATATTGAATATGTAATTTTTCCAGTTCCTTACTTCTCCCTTCTTACAAATACTATTATAAATGAAAACTGATACCTATTATTTTAAAAATATTGACTAACACCATATCTAAATATTACTATATATCTTAATTAAATAATCTGTAATAATATTTCTCTATAAGTTGTAATCCATTGCTAAATTCTATTCCAATACACGAAATCAGAAATTTCATTTCTTTGAAAATGTAATTTACTTGGCTTTGCTTCTTCAGAAGGATATCCAATTGACAGTATTGCAACAGGAATTAAATTTTCAGGTACTTTATAAATTTCAACTAATTTTTTGGGATCAAAAGAGCCAATCCAGGTTGTTCCAAGTCCTAAACTTTGTGCTTCTAACATCATATGTGTAGTTACTATACTAATATCAATATCTCCGAATTCTTTATTATCATATTTATCTCTCTTATAAGAAACGGATTGATCATAAAAAATTATCATAACAACTGGTGCATTCCAACCATATTGGGTACAACCATTTAACTTTTCTAATTGTTCCTTTTGTGTTAATACTAATATTCTTTGTGGTTGCAAATTTCTAGCTGTTGGAGCTAGTTTTGCAACTTCTAAAATTTTTTCTATTTTTTCTTTTTCTACTTCTTTTGTCGAAAAAGTTCTACAGGAATATCTTTCCTCTGCTAATTCTAAAAAATCCATATTTCCTCCCTACAACTTACTAGTTATCGCTATCATTATAACATTATTCTAAAAAAATGTATATGAAAACAGAAAAAAATAATAAGCCAAAAAAGTATTTCGTAAACTCCTTTTTGACTTATTTTTCTATCTTAATATTTTCAAATATAAACCTTTGTTTTGTATTTTTATTCTAAAAGCTCTATAACATTATATCATATCTTGTAAAAAAAGATAGAATATTTTATAAAATACTCTATCTTGCTCACTTATAATAATATTGGGCTAATTTGTTCACCATCTAAAGCATATTCTATCGTTTTTATGAGATATTCAAAATCAAATACAATAGACCTTGGTTTTGTAATGGGATTATCTTGTCTAAATGGTACAAAATAATAATTTTTTCTATTTAATAATCTTCCTAAATTTTCGGCATTTCCACTTAGTCCATTATTAGTTGATGGCGCAATTACTAATGGATAACCGATTTCTTAAATGTGATTTTGCTGCCATCGTAGCTGGTGTATCGATGATATCACAAGCTAGTTTTGACATGGTATTCCCGCGAACATGGTGCAATGACCATAATATCTGTTATTTTTTTAGGTCCAATGGGCTCAGCATCTGGAATGGTATGGATAATTTCTTTGCCTGTTATGTTCTCTATTTCTTCTATAAAATCTTTTGCTTTCCCAAATTTTGTGTCCATCGAATAAGCATTGTATGACATAACTGGTACTATTTCTGCTCCTTTTTGGATTAGTTCTTTCATTTTGGGTATGGTTTTTCGAAAGGTGCAAAATGAACCAGTTAGTACGAATCCTATTTTTTTGTCTTTTACTTCCAAAATTTATCTATTCCTCCTTTCATACTACTCTTATATATAATATGAAATTATGTAAATTTTGAAAGCTGTTTTGGTTTATTTTCTATTTTTTATAACTCTATAAATCTCTCCCCAGTTACTGACCTCTATCACATTTTGATTCTCTAGTTTTTTCATATCTTTATCCCTAAAATAAATTGTTTTAATGCCACTTTCAGATAATTTTTTGCAGATATCAAAATTATCATCTATCATATAATCTATCTTTTCTTTTTGAGCTACTTCTAATTTATCTTCTTGTTTCCAATAATATTTTGAAAAAGAAATATTCTCTTGCTCAAATTTTTCTCTTGCGACATCTTGCATTCCTTCTACTGTTATGCCTCTAGCAGAAATCACTATTAACTCATGTCCATCTTTTTGTAATAAATGAATCACATCTTTCGCACCTGGCATTAATTCTGCTTGTTTTGATAGTTTCATAAAATACTGATTGATAAAATTCATCCTGTCTTCTTCTGTCCAATCATATCGATTTTTTAAGTAATGTTCATTTCTATTGACGATTCCATCTTTTTTCAATTCGATAAAGTCATATAAATCCCCATAAGTTCTTAAAACTTTTTCATAGTCTAATATAACACCATCTACATCGATTCCTATTCTCATAATTTATTACTCCTTTTCTTCTACTTTCCCTGCTGGATAACTCCATTGTCCGTAAAATTGTTTTTTGGCTTCTTTTACCATTAATATTTTGTTGTCTTTTCTAATAACACAACCTGCTATCACTTTCATCTTTCTATTTCTCCTCTCTTTATTCTGATGATATAATAATTCTATTTTTATCTGGGTCTAAAATGCCAAATTCAGTCGTTCCATAATCTGTTTCTTTCAGTTCCATAAAAAATTCTATGTCTTTTTGTTTTAATTCTCTATAGAATTCTTTTATTTCTTTATTTGTGTTGTTATATTTAAATTTAATAAGATTAGTTGAATTAGTTTTACTAGGAAATTTGTTTATCTCTCGACAAACAGATGCATAATCTTCTAACATAATTTTTATTTTTCCATTACTCATTTGAACCCAAGTGTATGGTTCAGTTTCTTCTTCTGTTAGTTCTATTTTAAATTTCAAATTTTCTTGATAAAACTTTATAGATTTTTGCATATTACTAACTACAAATTCATTGATAACATCTATTAGTCTCATACTCTTTCTCCTCCTAGTTCTTCTTTTATCGTATTCAACATTTCTTCAAAATCCTTAAATTGATACTGAGAAAGTTGATTGATTTCTTGTCGATTACAATCCGAATATTTGTCATACATAACAGCAACCTCAATATTAGCATTGTTAGCTGATTCTACCCCAATAAGAGAATCTTCTATAATTAGGCATTCTTCTGGCTTAACATTTAGCTCTTTTAAAATTTTATGATAAATTGCTGGATTTGGCTTTAGTTCTTTAACAGCACCTTTTGAATAAATAAGAGAGAATATATCTTCGAAATTCGCTTTATTTATGATATTTCTATTGTCTTTTTTATAATGTTCTATCGTATGGTCATTGGTTGTACTTGCAATGACTAATATAAATCCTTTTTCTTTTAGGTATTTTAGCACTTTCTCTGCATTTGGTTTATAATCTATCACTTCTCTTAAATATTGATCTGCTATTTCATATCTTAATTTTTTGATATCTTCTTTGCTCATTTTAGCATTATATTCTTCTTTTAGAAATCCACAATATTCTAAATAGGCATCTTCACTTTTACTGTATTCTTTTAATTTTTGGTCTCTTCGTTTTCCTATGTCTATATTGCCAACTTTATTGGTAGATATTGTTTCGATTAGTTTTTTGTCGATGGCATTCCATATTCCAATCGAGTCTATTAGTGTTCCATCTAAATCAAAAATGATTACTTTTTTTCCTTTTAACATATCTCATTTCCTTTCATTTTCTATAAAATCTTTTATTAGGAGAAAGATTTTTTTGGGGGGAACGTTTTTGGATAAGAATTTTATTTTCTGAATTAATAATCCAAATATCTGCTCCTAAATGATAATATCCTTTTCAATTATTTTCTATGTTAATTTCTTTATATCACAAAAAACATACAATTTCTAGTGGTTTATACATACAAATTTAATATATTTTTTATAAAGTGACAATTCGGGAGAACCAACAAATTAGAGTCTGTTATGTAATTACAGACTGTTTGCAGCCTAAGAGTCACTGAAATAAAAAATATTTAAATTTGAAGATAAAATATTTAGGTCTTAATAACAACCAAAGAACATACTTATTAAATGGTGATACTTTGAAAAAAACAAAAATCTTTTTCATTAATGGAACAATCCTAACCATTACATCATTCATTATGAAAAGTATTGGAATGATATTCAATTTATACATTTCTAATAAAATTGGATCCGAAGCGGTTGGGGTATTTAGTTTAGTAATGTCTGTCTACATGTTTGCCATTACCTTAGCTACTTCTGGATTAAGTCTTGCTTGTACTTGTCTTGTTTCCGAACAATTTGCCAAAAACAATTTTTTCGATGGTTTAAAAGCTGTCAAAAGTTGTCTTGTTTTTTCCATACTATTAGGACTAGGAAGTAGTATCTTTGTTTTATTTTTCTCGCCAATCATTTCGCAGAACTGGCTACAATCAACCGTCTCTTGCATTCCTCTTTATTGGATCGCAATGGGATTGCCTTTTATTGCTATTTCTAGTGTCATGAATGGCTACTTTTCTGCTGTTAGAAAAGCCTATAAAAGTGCTATTTCTCAAGTATTTGAATTACTTATCAAAATCCTTGCTACTATTTTATTATTAAACTTTTATGCCAGTCAAACAGTAGAATCAATTTGTATATGCCTAATTTTAGCCGATGTCATTTCTGAAATCTGCTCTTGTTGCTTAATTGTATTCTTATATAAAAGAGATAAAATGAAATATTGTAAAAGAGCAATTACGAATATCACTTTTAAAAGAAGAATTTTGAAGATTACCTTTCCTGTTTCTATTACTTCGTACATTCGCTCTGGCTTATCTACTCTAAAGCAATTTATGATTCCCAATCGTTTGGTTTTATTTGGATTGCCATATAGTATGGCATTAGCAGAATACGGAAAAATTAATGGAATGACCATGTCAGTCCTTCTATTTCCCAATGTATTTATCCTTTCTTTTAGTAATTTATTAATTCCTGAGTTTGCTAGTCTAATGGTAAAACAATATAAAAAGAGAATATTAGAGGTTTGTCAAAAAGTATTTTGGGTTACCTCTCTATTCTCTATTAGCATTTCTATTATTTTCTTTTTGTTTGCTAATGAAATCAGCCTTATGATCTTTCAAAATTTGTCCTGTGCAAAATACATCAAAATCCTTTCTCCGCTTATTTTATTTATGTACCCAGACAACATTATAGACAGTATGTTAAAAGGGCTTAATAAGCAGTTTGGCGTTATGGTTTGTAACATTTTAGATTTGGTATTGACGATTGGTGTTTTATATTTTTTGTTGCCTTCTTTTGGTTTAACTGGCTATCTTTTGGCTATTGTGATTAGTGAAGTATTTAATTTTTGTGTTAGCTTTTTTCAACTACATCGAGCAACTGGCTTTAAGTTACCTTTTCCTTTGGTCTGCTGTTATGTGTGTTTTCTCGTGTTAGCAATTTATGAAATTATAGTAATTTTATGATGTAGTCAAATTTTCTTGTAGATTAAATTTTATTATCACATTTTTCGTTGCAAAAACATGTGGTTCGTTTAGTTTTTTATAAGAATTTTTCCTTCTATAGCTTCTTTTAAATTTCGCACAAACATTTCCGCATCTTCTTCTGTTCCTACAACACTTCCATAATGAACAGGCACAGCCATTGTTGGTTTTATCTCATTGACCAATTCTATTGCTTCTTTGCTATCCATTGTGTAAGTTCCTCCTACTGGAACAAAAGCAACATCACAACGAACTTTTTTATTTTCTTCGGTAATATCTGTATCTCCTGCCACATAATATACTTTTCCTTGCAAATTCAATAAATAGCCAACCCAATTATTTTCCTTTGGATGAAATTTTTTACTGATATTATAAGCTGGAATCGTTTCTATCTCAATTCCTAAAATTGAATAGGTCTCATTTGGTTTTACTGTTATGATGTTTTCCTTTGGAAATCCTAATGCAAGTGTCTGATCTTGTAAATCTTCTGTAATACAAATAATAGTATTTTCACTTTTTACTTTTTCAATGTCTTCTTCTGAAAAATGGTCATAATGAGAGTGTGTAATTAGTATGATATCAGCATCATTATAATGATTTTTTAATTGAAATGGATCGGTATAGATTACCTTTTCTTTATTAAATTTAATACAATTATGATTTAAAACTTCGATGTTTTCTAACATGCTCATCACCTCTTCTCATAATTTACCATAAATAATAAAAAAAGACAATTAATTAAAGGTTTATTATATTTTTTATAAGATTATATTACAATTCACAGCTGTCTGAAATGAATTGATAAAAAAGCTCCTCATAAAAAATGTGAAAATCAAGCGAATGTAGAGTAATCAAGTTAGAAATTCTTAATTCATTTTTTGGAAAGTGTTCATCTATTGATGGAAGGGTGCCAAAAAAGGATTTTAGAATTTCTGCGATGATTAGCTCGTCCTGAGCTCGTTTGAATATTTTTTATGAGAAGCTTTGTTATTCAGTAATTAAACTGTGAATTGTAACAACATTATACATTTATTTTTATTTTCAAAAAACGTTTATTAACTTCATTCCAATTAACAATATTCCAAAAAGCCTGAATGTACTCTGGTCTTTTCGTTTTATATTGAAGATAATAAGAATGCTCCCACATATCTAAAACAAGCAATGGTTGACAGCCCCATAAAGTAAGATTTTGATGCTTTTCGCATTGTAATATTTCAAGCTTATTCCATTTTGGAACCCACACCAATAAACACCAACCGAGAAGCTTCTACTGCTGCACTTGCTGCCATAAACTGATTTTTAAAATTATCATAACTTCCGAAATCTTTTACGATTCTCTCCATCAATTCTGAATTTGGCTCCGTTGGAACTGCTGGCCCCATATTCGTAAAAAATAATTCATGCAAAATAGCTCCTGAACCAAAAAAACTTAAATTTTTCTCTAAGCATTTAATGTTAGAAAATTCATTGTTTTTCCTTGCTTGTTCTAGCTTTTCTTCTGTTTGATTGGTATTGTCTACATATCCTTTGTATAGTATATTATAGTGTAAATCTAAAGTTTCTGCTGAATAGTAAGGTTCCAAAGCATTCATTGGATAGGGTAATTCTATCATTTTTAACATTTTTATCTCCTTCCTTTCAAAGATAATTCCTTAATTTTTCAAAAAAACTATTTATTTAAGATATAAATAGCAATATTTAAATAAGAAGCAAATAATACCCATATTAAGTATGGAATTTGAAGCAATCCCGCTATTTTATTTTTTCCATCTGGACACCTCTGATTATAGTATATGAAATAATTCATCTTCTATCACTTTTTTGTAACAAAAATGTAATATATTTTCTTATTTTTTTTGTTATAATAGAAAGAGAAAAAATAATATTACAAAAGATATTGGAGGATCCCATGCTTTTTTATCAATTTGACATGTTAGATGATTTTATAAAAGACAATTTAATAAACAATATAGAACTAGAAAAACAAAACATTGAGGAAATCATAGAACTATATGAAAACAAGAAGTCAAATCTTGTAGCAATTACCACTAACCTAGTTGAAATAACCAATTCCATAAATAAAAAGAAATTAGAGAACTTTCACAAAACCATCACTTCCCTAAAAGAATTATTGGAAGAAATCAATAAAATACAGCAATTCGCTTCCCAATTAGAGAAGGATTTAAATGAAACTATCACTTTATATGAAAACAGTATTGAAAATAATAAAAACGAAATAAAAGCGAATTTAGTAGAATATAATAAACAACGAGATGAATTATTCAATAAAATCATAAAATTTGAAAATACTAGTACTATAATTTCAAATTCCGTTATTGCATTATCCTTAAAAGTACCAAACAAAAAAGCAAAAACTAAATCTACCTTTATAAATACGAGCATTACCAATGAAAAAAACAAACATAACATTGAACTTGAACCACAGGATAACAATACTTTAATCATTTCTGAAAAAGAACAAAAAGCTTTTTTGCCATTTTTTTACTCTGACGTAGAAGCTATTTATCAAAAAGCTAACTACAAATATCAGACCTTACAAGATGTCATCAATGATTTATATATACTTCCTTTAAGTCGATTTAAAAATTCCGCCCTTGCTAGATTTAGAGAAAGTTTTCATTTGATTCGAGAAAAAGAAAAAGGTTCTATTACAAAAGCCTTAGATTTAGGATTAGAATTAATGTTTAAATATGAATTAAATCCTATTGTAATAGCAGCTTGCCGAAATTTAGACGAATTAGATATTTATTTAGACTGCTTAGAAGAAAATGAATTATATGATTTTACTTGTTTTGAAATTAAATTTGAAGTCATGCCACAGCTAATAAGAACCAAGTAATATTTTTGTTATAGATAAATTTTTTAATCATCTTTAAAGGTATTTTTTCGTATTTTTTGGTACACAATAAAATTGTTATGAATCAGATTTTAAATACCAAATTAAAAAAAACCGTAAATCAGATTTTATATACAGGAACTAAAAAAGAGGTAAATCAAATTTTAAACACAAAATTTGATTTTGGGCAAGATGACTCTCCCCTCTATCCCTATTCCACATATACTTCAGAAATATTACCAAATAAAAAAAATTGGTTTCGCTTCCAATTTATTTTTTCTATTTTTATTATAATTGCATTAATTTTCTCTGGAGGTTTATATTTCTCTTATTTAAAAAAACAAGAAAATAGATCTCACGATTTAATGGCTAATTACAATATTTATCGATTGTATAATTCTGTCAAAGAAAATGAAAGCACAGAAACATTTAATGGTTTATTTGGAATCATTGAAATACCAAAAATTGACTTATATTATCCCGTCTTTTCTCATCTAACAGAAGATCTATTAAAAATTGCCCCTTGTAAATTTTATGGTAATACTCCTGATAAAGATGGGAATATCTGTATCGCTGGTCATAATTATGACAATTCCTTATTTTTTAGCAACATAGCTAATTTATCACTCAATGATGAAATTCATATCTTTGATAATAATGGTACGCAATATGTCTATTTTGTTTATGATAGGTATGAAGTAGTAGATTCAGACCTTTCCCCTGTTTTTGATTATGAACAAAATGACAAGACTTTGACTCTTGTTACTTGTAATAACTTTAACTCGAATCGTATTATTTTAAAAGCAAAACAAAAAAAGCTCTTATAAAAAAGCTTTTTTGATTTTATCTATTTTATTTATATATCTCTATAATCTTTAATCTTCTTATAAGCATATACAGCTGATATTCCAAATATTACTACTAACATAGCTACTGGAATAGAATCTTCTATACCCGTTTTTGGTAAATTAGTGTTATTATATACACTTGAATTATTATTAGAATTATTATTCGTGTTATTTGTATTATTTCTGTTTGTATTTGTATTATTAGTAGCACTATTATTTGTGTTGTTTGTATTAGTTGTAGTGTTACTTGTGTTACTAGTATTACCTGTATTATTGGTGTTAGTAGTATTTGTATTTGATCCACTATTAAGTGTCAATTGATTAAATCCATTCTCATCTGCTGCTAATACGTTAGTACTAAATAGCATTATCATCACACTCATTAATAAAATTGAAAATAACTTAACTAAATTTGATTTCTTCATATCGATTCTCCTTACTTTTTATACATTCTTTATTAGTATTATATCAATCGCACGTAATTATACCATCTTTTTATGTATAATTCAAGTAGTTTTGACAAAAAATATATAAATACTAAATTTCTTTCACCATCAATTATTATTTTATACTTAAAAAAAAGATATGTCAATAGTTTTTTTCTATTTTTTAAATTACATTTTTGTTACAAAATGATTACTTTTTTTATACATTAAATTTGAATAGTACAATATCCCCATCTTGCATGATATATTCTTTGCCCTCAGAGCGAACTAATCCCTTTTCTCTAGCATTTACCATAGAACCTACATCCATTAAGTCTGAATAAGAAACTACCTCTGCTTTAATAAAACCTCTTTCTATATCAGAATGAATTTTTCCAGCAGCTCCGTGGCGCTTTGGTTCCCTTTTTAATGGTCCAAGCTCTAACTTCTGGTTCACCAGCTGTTAAAAATGACATCAATCCTAATAAATCATAACTTTTCTTAATCACTTTATCTAAACCAGATTCTTCTAACCCAAGTGCTTCTAGCATCTCTTTTTTATCTTCCTCTTCTAGCCCAGACAATTCTTCTTCAATTTTTACACATAGTGGTATCACTTCTGCCTTTTCCTTTGCTGCATATTCTTTTACTTTTTGAACCATATCATCATTTTCAGCATTTTCTAGCTGTTTTTCTGAAATATTAGCAATATACAAAATAGGCTTGGTTGTCAATAAAAACATTTCTTTCACTAATTCTTGTTCTTCCTCATTAAAATCAATAGCTCTTGCTGAAATTCCATTCTCTAAACTTTCTTTTATTTTTTCTAATAAATCAATCTCTTGTTGATACTTTTTGTCAGCTTTCAAATTTTTTCTTGCCTTATCTAATCGTTTATTCACCGTTTCAATATCCGCAAAAATCAATTCCAAATTAATCGTTTCAATATCTCGAATTGGGTCAACACTTCCATCTACATGAACCACATTAGAATCATCAAAACATCGAACCACTTCACAAATACTATCTGTTTCACGAATATGAGATAAGAACTTATTTCCTAATCCCTCTCCTTTACTAGCTCCTTTCACAAGTCCTGCAATATCCACAAACTCAATCACTGCATGCGTTGTTTTTTGTGGATGATACATTTTTGTCAATTCATCTAATCTTTCATCAGGCACAGGAACTACTCCAACATTTGGTTCTATTGTACAAAATGGATAGTTAGCACATTCAGCTCCTGCTTTTGTAATACTATTAAACATTGTACTTTTGCCTACATTTGGTAGACCTACAATACCTATTTTCATAATTAATCTTCTCCTTTTTTTATTGCGATGGCGAGTTTGGGACAGGCACAAAGTCGCCATCCCATCCATGGCTAGTTTGGGACTGTCCCAAACTAACCACAATCACAAAGTCGCCATCTCTATTTAACAATCTATTCCTCTGGATAATTAGAGACAGAACCCCATTTTATCTCTTCATTAGTCTTTTTCAATGCAATTATCATAAGGATTGAAACGATAACATATATATTCATAAATTTTCCTCGCATTTGTTATTCCCCCATATTTTTGCTTTTGTTGTCTATCTCATTGACAATTTTCTTTATGAACTCATCAACTGCTACAGTTGCAATATCACCATCTTTTCTGGAACGAACTGCTACTGTGTTTTGTTCTACTTCTTTTGCTCCAATTACTAGCATATAAGGAACTTTTTCTAGTTGTGCTTCTCTAATTTTATAACCTGTTTTTTCATTTCTGTCATCTACTACCACACGCACTCCTTCTTGGAGCAATTTTTCTTTTAATTGATAAGCATATTCGTGTTGATTGTCTGTAATTGGTAAGATTTTGACTTGTGTTGGTGCAAGCCATGTTGGAAGAAATCCTTTTGTTTCTTCTAGTAAGAAAGAGATAAATCGATCCGAACTTCCTAGAATGGCTCTATGGATTACGACAGGTCTATGTTTTTCACCATCTTCTCCAATGTATTCTAATTCAAATCTTTCTGGTAAGGCAAAGTCTAATTGACAAGTTGGTATGGTTATGTCATGATTTAAGGCTGTTTTTATTTGGATATCAATTTTAGGTCCATAGAAAGCAGCCTCTCCTTCTGCTTCATAAAATGGTATTTCTAATTCTGTTAATATTTCTCTTAACTGACTTTCTGCTGTTTCCCACATTTTGTCATTATCGATATATTTTTCTTTATTGTTTTTGTCTCGTAAAGATAATCTGTATTGGAATGCTTCTGATGGAAAGCCGAAATCTTTTTGATAGACTTCTACAATTAATTTTAAAACTTTACCAACTTCTTCTTTGATTTGGTCTGGTCTAACAAATAAATGGGCATCATTTTGACACATTTGACGTACTCTCTCTAGCCCACATACACTACCACTTGATTCATATCTAAAGTCATGGGCAAGTTCACCAATTCTAATTGGTAAGTCTCGATAAGAATGTAGTTTATTTTTATAAACTAACATATGATGAGGGCAATTCATTGGTCTTAGAACCATTTCTTCATTTTCCATTTTCATAACAGGAAACATATCTTCTTTATAATGTTCCCAATGTCCTGAAGTTTTGTATAAATCTACATTGGCAAGTGATGGTGTATAGACATGGTTGTAACCTAAAGAGATTTCTTTATCTTGAATGTATCTTTCTAGTAATCTTCTAATGGTTGCACCATTTGGTAAGTACATAGGAAGACCTGCCCCTACTAATGGATGCGTCATAAAGATTTCTAAGTCTTTTCCTATTTTTCTGTGATCTCTTTGTTTAGCTTCTTCTAGGAAATCTAAATGTTCTTGTAACATACTTGCCTTTGGGAAAGAAATCGCATAAATTCTTTGTAGCATTTTATTTTTTTCGCTACCTCTCCAATAAGCACCTGATGATGATAAAATTTTAACCGTTTTTACTTTTCCCGTACTTTCCAAGTGAGGTCCTGCACATAAATCGGTAAAATCTCCTTGTTGATAAAAGCTAATTTCTTCTCCTTCTGGCAAATCTTCAATTAATTCCACTTTATATGGCTCATTTTTCATAAGTTCTAAAGCTTCTTTTTTAGGTAACGAAAATCTTTCAATTTCGATATTTTCTTTTATGATTTTCTTCATTTCTTCTTCTATACTTGCCTTATCTTCATCGGTAAAAGGTTTTTCGACATCAAAATCATAATAGAAACCTTCGTCAATCGCTGGTCCTATAGCAATTTTCGCTTGTGGAAATAGTCTTTTAACGGCTTGTGCCATTATGTGTGAAGTGGTATGCCAGTATGCTTTTTTTCCCTCTAAATCTTCGTTTTGAAAAGTATGTATTACTAAGTTACAGTCCTCTTTTATTTCGTACCTTAGGTCCTTTACTTGACCATCTATTTCTCCACAAGTAGCATTTCTTGCTAGTCCTTCACTGATTGTTTTAGCCACTTCTAAAATAGAACTTCCTTCTTTTACTTCTAAAATTGAGCCATCTTTTAATGAAACTTTAATCATAAAAATTCCTCCTTTTTTATGTGCAATGGGGACGTTTCCTTTTGCACATTAGAATATAATTACATAAGTTATCTGTAAGTTGCTTTGCTCGAACGGCTAACTTAATAAGCACCCCAATGGATAATATACTATCCATAGGAGTGCTTTATTATTTACACGGTTCCATCCTATTTTTTACTTAATTCTAAGAAGATAACGGTTCTTTTCCGTCTAGCTTGTTCACTAGAAACTTTGAAGAGTTAGTTTTTCAGATATGTTTTCTTGAATTAGCTTCCAGCCAATTGACTAATTCTCTCTTGAAGTAACCTTTATCTTACTTTTCTCTTACTCGCTTTTTCTTATGAAATAATTTTAAGTTACTGGTCAGCCTACTCTTGTATTTTTTAGTAAGAAAACAAATAATAAGACTGACTAATAACAATTTTAATATTTTTTTTCGAAAAAGTCAATAGAAATTATTTACTTTTTTATTTTCTTGTTGTATAATGAACTAGTCTTTTTGAAATGTGCAAAAAGAAACGTACAGTAGTACTTGCATAACTTATCTGTAATTCGCTACGCTCAAACAGCTAAGAAATCCCTATTGTACATGCTTCCATAGCTCAGTTGGTAGAGTGCTACCTTGGTAAGG
>CANOYI010000024.1 GCA_947571515.1 uncultured Clostridium sp.
ACAGCTGCTGTTTCTTCTGAATACTCTTTACTTTGTGCTAAATCTCTTCCTAAAAATACTTCTTCTTGATTTCCACCTAACATGATAGCACCAATTCTTTCACTCATTCCGTATTTTGTTACCATACTTCTTGCAATTTTGGTAGCTCTTTCGATGTCATTACTTGCTCCTGTTGAAATATCATTTAGAATCAAGCTTTCAGCCACTCTTCCGACCTAGAAGTGATACAATATTTTCTTCCATTTCTGTTTTTGACATAAAGGATTTATCTTCTGTTGGACGATACATCGTATATCCACCTGCCATTCCTCTTGGCACAATGGATATTTGATGAACAGGGTCTTGTGTTTCTAAATAATGACTTACTACTGCATGACCTGCTTCATGATAAGCAACCAATTTATTTTCTTTTTCACTTCTTACTTTTGTTTTCTTTTCAGGTCCCATGGTTACTTTAACCATAGCATCTTCGATTTCTTTCATACCAATTTCTGTCATATTTCTTCTGGCTGCTAATAAAGCTGCTTCATTTAATACATTCTCTAAATCTGCTCCAGCAAATCCTGATGTATTTTTAGCAATGACTTTTAAGTCTACATCATCTGCTAGATGTTTTTTTCTAGAATGTACTTCCAAAATTTGTTCTCTTGCTTTTACATCTGGTAAACCTACTACAATTTGTCTGTCAAATCTTCCAGCTCTTAAAAGAGCTTTATCTAGTACATCTGGTCTGTTCGTTGCTGCTAATACAATAACACCTTCATTTTCTGCAAATCCATCCATTTCTACTAATAATTGGTTTAAAGTTTGCTCTCTTTCATCATGTCCTCCACCTAGTCCTGCACCTCTTTGACGTCCAACCGCATCAATTTCATCAATAAATATGATACATGGTGCATTTTTCTTAGCTTGATCAAATAAATCTCTTACTCTGGAAGCACCAACACCAACAAACATTTCCACAAAGTCTGAACCACTAATAATAAAGAATGGAACTCCTGCTTCTCCTGCTACTGCTTTTGCTAATAAAGTTTTACCAGTACCTGGCTGTCCTACTAATAAAACACCTTTTGGTATTCTGGCACCCATATCAGTAAATTTCTTCGGATTTTTTAAGAATTGCACAATTTCTTCTAATTCTTCTTTTTCTTCATCTACGCCTGCTACATCTTCAAAAGTAATCTTGTTTTTCTCTGCTGGTGTCATCATTCTTGCTTTACTTTTTCCAAATGACATGGTTTTGTTTCCTGGTCCACCTTGACCAGCTCCACCCATCATAAAGAACCAGAAAATAAAGAATATAATTAACAAACCAAATGGAGTAAGTAGACTAAGAACTGTAATAAAAATAGATTCAGACTTTTCTTCTAAAGTAAATGCTCCATCTTTTAAGAAGTCCTCTGTATAAGACATAAAGTTTTCCATATCTGGTATGTTTACTTCTTTTCTAATTTTATCATCTTTTAAAGTAACCATTGCTGTTTTACCATCTGATTCAATTTGAATTGCTTCTACTTTCCCACTATTAATGTCAGCTATTAATTCTGAATATTTTAATTTAGCATCGCTATTTTCAACAATAGATGATAAGACTACAATAAAGATAACTCCTATAATTAGCCACATTGCTAATGTTTTAATCCCGTTTTTCAAAATAATTCCTCCTTATGTTTTTTTCAATTCTATATTGCTTTTATAACATATAAATTTTTCTTTTTCAATAGTTTTTTATATGTCTTTTTTGTTACAAAATCGCATGTTCTGTGCACTCCTACGGAACTTTATGATTGATACAATTAAAATTATATGATAAAGTTTATCATATTTTTTATGAAGTAACAATTCGGGGGGACTTGACAAATTATAGACTGTTGTCAAATTTTTAAATTTGATTTACAGTCTGTTATGCAGCCTAAGAGTTACAAATAAAAAATATAATAAACTTTTTATAAACTAAATAGTAATTACTGAAAAATAAACCCTATGATTTTTTACTAAAACTTTAACATTTCTATTTGGTGTTAAATACTTATTGCCAACATTATTATCACATAATTTTATCACATCATCAATATGTATTTTTTCAATACATGCTGTCGTCCCAAATAACCTTTTTATAATATATCGAATTAATCTTGATTTTATTACTATTTCTTGTAAATTAAACTTTTTTAAATCGATAACAATTTCCCTTTGATTCTCTTCTAAAACTAATTCTTGATAAGCTTTTCTGGTCTGCCTTTCCATATATTCATCTTCTAATGTTACAATATCAGCCAATCGATTCACCGTTTTAACAATATTAGGATTAAATTCCTTTTGAATATAAGGAATTACCACATTTCTAATTTTATTTCTATGATAAAGGTTTTCAAAATTGGTTTTATCAATTCTTGGATTTAATTGATTTTCCTCGCAATATTTTTCTATCTGAGTTCTTTCACATTCAATCAAAGGTCTTATAACATTTCCTCTTTTGGGTTCAATTCCCTTTAATCCTTCCATGCCACTTCCTCTTAAAGTATTCATCAAAATTGTTTCCACTTTATCATTTTTATTATGAGCAATGGCTATTTTATTAGCTCCTGTTTTCCTCAAAACCTCATCAAAAAATTCATATCTTGCTATTCTTCCTGCTTCCTCTGTTCCTATTTTATTAGTATTAGCCAAATTTTGGACATCTATACTTTTTGCATAAAATTCAATTCCATTTTTTTCACAATAATTTTTTACAAATTGCTCATCATCATCTGCCTCTTCTCTTAACATATGATTCACATGAGCCACAACTATTTTCACCATGTCCCCACTGGTTCCGGGTTTTTTTGGGGACATTTTCCCCACTCCCCACTGGTTCCGGGTTTTTTTGGGGACATTTTTGAAAAAACTTTATGATTTTATTTAAAGCATCTAATAAACATATAGAATCTGGGCCTCCTGAAACTCCTACTACTATTGTATCATTGGTTGCTATTAAATGATATTTGGCAATTGTATTTAACATTATATTTTCTAACTTTTCTTCATCATTTCCTCTTTTATTCATTCTATAATCCTACTTCCCTTTTATCTTTCATAAATCACTATTTTCGATTCTTTTTAGCTTTTTTCGATTCACTCCTAATACGGTTTCCATCATTCTATAAGATATACTATTTTCATATTTCAATTTTTTTATTGCTAAGCTGAGCAATTTTTCTTTTTGACAGAGTTCTTCTTTTGTTATATTGTTTTTTATCATAATTTCTTCTATTATTTCTTTGCAGATTTCTTCTTTATTTTCATTATCCTCCATAAGGGTAAATCTATCATCTTCCTCTTGTACATACAAATTTTTCTTGATATTCCTTTCTAATTCTGTGTCTGTATAAAAAATATTATGATAACAACTTGAATATTGATATTCCTGAGGTTTTTCACATATATGAGCCTTTACAGGATTATTATGTATGTATCTTACACACGAAATCAAGTGTTTTTCACTATAAATCGGTTGCATTTTATATCGGTCTCGAAAGACATATCCCACTTTATTGTGTTTCTTATTATAGTATTTTGCATACATTAGGTTTACTCTATGCATATATTTTATTAACTGATTTATATTTTCTTCATGAAATAGTATATGTGCATGATTACTCATAATACAATATGCCAAAATAGTCATATCTATTTTTTCCTTTGTGTCTTTCATTATCTTCATATATTGATTAATTTCTTCTTTGGCATTAAATATAGACTCCTTATTATGTCCTTGAACCATTATATGAAAAAAAGAAGTATTTATATTTTCTTTGCAGACTCTAGCCATATTCTCATCCTTTCTTTTTGAAACTTCCCCTACAAATATTATAAATTGCCCCTTTTTATCCTCTATTTATTTTTAACCCCCATATTTAATTCGTCTATTGGCACATATACCATCATTTAAACTCAGAACCAATAATGCTAGTGTTAATGTCCCCAAAAAAACCCGGAACCAGTGGGGACTTAATCATCAAATCTTTTCTCCAAATTAACAAACTTAGTATAACTTCCTAGCCATAATAATTCTACTGTTCCTGTTGAACCTCCTCTATGTTTTGCTATAATGACTTCTGCTATGTCCTTTTTTTCGCTGTCTTGATTATAGTAATCATCTCTATATAAGAACATAACGATATCTGCATCTTGCTCAATGGCTCCTGATTCCCTTAAATCGGAAAGCATTGGTCTGTGGTCTGGTCTTTGTTCTACCGCTCTTGATAATTGAGATAGTGCAACAACTGGCACACCTATTTCTTTGGCTAATATTTTTAAAGAACGACTGATTTCTGATATTTCTTGCTCACGGCTTCCATTTCTCCTATTACTTCCTTGTACTAGTTGCAAATAGTCAATTACTACCATTCCTATATCTTTTTCCAGTTTTAGTTTTCTGCATTTTGCTCTTATCTCCATAACTGATATACCAGGTGTATCATCAATATAAATTTCTGCTTCAGACAATGGACCAATACTACCTGCTAGTTTTGTCCAGTCGTCTTCTTCTAGTTTTCCTGTTCTCACTTTGTTGCTATCTACCATAGCTTCACTACATAAAATTCTGTTTACCATTTGCTCCTTTGACATTTCTAAACTAAATATAGCAACTGGTACATTTGCTTTAATAGCCGCATTGGTTGCAATATTTAAAGCAAATGCTGATTTACCCATAGCTGGTCTTGCTGCAATTAAGATTAAATCTGAACCATGAAAACCTGCTGTCTTATAGTCTAATTCAGTAAATCCTGTTGGAACACCTGTAATATGTTGTTTTCTGTTGTATAATTCTTCTAATTGTGTAAAACTATCTACCAACACATCTTTAATAGGAGTATAACCCTTTTGATTTTTATTTTGCATAATATTAAAAATCTTTTTTTCTGCATCTTCCATGATATCTTCTACATCTTCTGTCGGGTCATAACCTAATTCAATAATTTCATTTGCTGTTTTGATTAAATTTCTTAATACTGATTTCTCTTCCACTATTTTTATATATTTCAAAGCATTCGCTGTAGTAGGAACCTTCTCTGGCAGTTCTGCTAAATAATCCAGTCCTCCCACCTGCTCAAATTTCCCCATTGCCTCTAATTCTGCTTTTACTGTAATAATGTCGATTGGTTCTGCTCGATTATATAAATTTAGGATAGCAGAATAAATAGCTCGATGATCTTCACGATAAAAATCTTCTTCTTTTAACACTTCTATACTTGAAATGACAGCATCTTTATCAGTTAGCATACTTCCTATAATCGCTTGCTCTGCTTCTAAATCATGTGGTGGTACTTTTCCTAATTCCATTCTATTTCCTCCTAAATTGCCAAAAGGAACGAGCCTTTTTGGCAATTTTTTATATTATAGGAAAGTCATTATATTTTTTATAAAGCAACATTTTTTTGGAGAGAACCAGTAATCTACAGTCTGCTTAAGAATCTACAGACTGTGTGAAGCTGGGAGTCTCAAAGAACAAATCGGAAAGCCTTAAAATTAGCATAACTTTAACTTTTTTCTTTGGCTTTCCGTTAATTTGTTCGTGTGCCAAATTTATGAAATAAATTTGTGTACAAAGTGTTTTATATATTAGAAAGTCGTATGACTTTCCTAATATATAAAAAATATAATAACTTTTTATTAATCATTTGAACTGCCAAAAAGGTGTGTTCCTTTTGGCAATTTATTCTGAAATGATGTCAACTTTTAGTTTTCCAATAACACCTTCAAATAATTTAATTTCAACTGATTGCATTCCTAAGACTTTGATGGTTTCCTTTAAATCAATTTTCTTTTTATCCACTTGTATTTTATATTCTTTTTCAAGTTCTTGTGCAATTTCTTTGCTAGATACTCCTCCAAAAATCTTTCCATTTTCTCCTGATTTTACTTTTATTTTCAATAAAATTTTAGATAATTTATCAGCTATTTTTAAAGCTTCTTCTTTTTCTTGGTCTTTTTGGAACTTGGCAGAATTTTGCTTTGCTTTTAATTTCGCCATATTTTCGTTATTTGCTTCTACTGCCAAGTTTTTTGGGAATAAAAAGTTTCTGGCATAACCATCTGATGCGTTAATTACTTGGTCTTTTTTTCCTACTCCTTTGATATCGGCTTTTAAAATCACCTTCATGTTATCACACCTTTCTAAAACTACTTAATTATTATTTATCTCCATCAAAATTAGGATTAGTCAGGATACCTCTATTTTATCCCAGCGTCCCCACTTTATCCCGGAACTAGTGGGGCATTTTCCCATTTCCGCATTTAATCGCGGAACCAGTGGGGATTTTATCTCAGCGTTCCCACTTCTTCCGAGAACTAATGGGGACATTGAAACACAAAATCAATGAGGATGTCCCCAAAAAAACCCGGAACCAGTGGGGAAATTATTCTATTTCTGAAAAATATTCATTGATTCGGTTAATTAATTCTTGTTTTGTTTCTTCAATGGTCATATCTTCTACTTGTGCTCCAGCAAGGGTAATATGCCCTCCGCCGCCTAGCTTCTCTAATATAATCTGAACATTGATATCTCCTATGGAACGTCCACTAATACATACTTTGTCTTCTAATTGTCCAATGACGAAAGAAGCTGTTATCTCACTAATAGTAAGTAATTCGTCTGCTGCTTTAGCACAAACAACATTAACGTCTTTTGCTTCTCCTTCATAAGTTGAAATAGCTATGGTATCATTTACGATTTCAGCTTTTCCTACAATTTCTGCTATTCTGTTGAAGCTTTCTAAATTACTTTGAAACCATTTTTTGACTCGAATGATATCAACGCCACATTTACGTAAGTATGCTGCTGCTTCAAAGGTTCTTACCCCTGTTTTGTAGGTAAAATTCTTAGTGTCCATCATAATTCCTGCATATAAACTTTCTGCTTCTATGGTTTTTAGTTCAATTTCTTCTTCCACATATTGGATTAATTCTGTAACAAGTTCTGCTGCTGATGAAGCATACACTTCTTGGAAAGTAAGAGTAGCGCTTTCTATAAAATCTGCACTTCTTCTATGGTGGTCTATAATGACAACTTCTTTTACTTTTTCTAACAATTCTGTTGATTCCACATAATTCAATTTGTGAGTATCTACTACTACCAATAGAGTATCTTCTTCTACATTTTCTAAGGCTACCTCTTTGTTGATAATAACATCTTCATATTCTTCGTCTTTTTCAATTGACTTTCTAAATGCTTCTAAAGCAGGCGTTTTGGTATCCATCACAATATATGCATTTTTTTCTAGTGTTTTGGCTAATCGGTAAACACCCAAACTTGCTCCTACACAATCCATATCTGGATTCATATGTCCCATTATCATTACTTTTTTGGATTTTTTAATTAGATTTTCTAAGGCTTGTGCTACTACTCTCGCTTTTACTTTTGTCCTCTTTTCTACTTCTTGTACTCTTCCTCCAAAGAACTTATAAATATCGTTTTCACGAATAACTGCTTGGTCTCCTCCACGCCCTAAAACAATATCCATAGCTGCTTGTGCTGATTTATATTTTTCTTTGTCTGTATTTCCTTCGTTAGAAACTGCAATACTTAAAGTAAATTGAACTTTTTCTTTCATTTCAATTTCTTTTATTTTATCTAATATACTAAATTTATCTTCTTTTACCGTTTCTAGATATCTTTGTTCAAAGAAGTAAACATATCGATCTTTCTCTGTCTTGATTAAAATACCATTCGTTTCATCTGTCCACTCATAGATATATTTATCAATTTCTGCTATCACTTGTGGCTTTTCTTCGCTTTCTAGTCTCTGCATAGTTTCTTCGTAATTGTCCACCATAATAATTCCAACACAAGATTTGGAATCTTGATATTCTTTTTGTAATTTAATATTTTCTGTCTCATCAATAAAATAAAGAATAATCATATATTCCGTCTTTTTCTTCTTGGATTTAACATATCTTCCCACTACTTGGTATGTTTTTTGGTCAATTTCCATTTGCCTTATGATATCCTGATTGTTATTTTTTTCTCTTTTTTCTATTTCATCTTTGATATCGATGCTTAAATCTTTGATATAAGTATTGATATCAATATTAGCGAATTCCGTTGTAAATCTTGAACTTCTCCAAACCATATTCCCATCTGTTTCTAATATAACTAATGGAAATGGTGAATTGATTAAACTTGTTTTAGCGGCTGAATCTACGGTTAATGTTAAATCTTGTAATGTTTCTGATAATTCACTTTTTCTTTTATTGTTGGTATAATAACTATATACTACAATACCTACAAAAATAGCAATAGACGGTAATATCATATAGGTATTTTGGATGCATATGACGATTAGTAATACAAATATGATGGCTAAATATATTTTAGTTCTAGATACTAAATGATCTAAAACTTTTCTGCTATTATTTTGCATAAATTTCTCCTTTATTTTCAAACCTTTTAATACTATTCTATTTTACTAGCAAATAGGCTATTTGTCAAGAAAAATGAGTAATGTTCCACGGTAATTTCATCGATTATTACAATTTGTAATATTCCCAATTACTTCCAATAGCAGATTGTTATTAAGTAAACAGTTAAACATGCTAGATTTGACTGTTTGCTTTTTTTCTTTTAAATAATTTTTATGAATACTTATTCCTATTTTTCTAAAAACATTTAAATTCTCTTGTGCCCTTTGTGTTAATATCTTACATCTATCCTCATCATAAGTTACATCTAATATATGGTGCATACTTTCTATTTCCCAATGTTTTCTTGTGTATGACAATAAATTTTCTGCTGTTGTATTTTTACTACTTAAATAACAACTTATTTCTGTTGTTTTATTTCCATTTCTTTCAATTTCTCTTTTTACTGCAAATATTTTCTTTAGCCCTTTCCATTCTGCCATATAGTCAGTAAAAAATGCTACCTCATTTAGTACATAACATGTCCTTTTTTCTATCCTTCCATGACTTTTTTCTTTTGTACTAAATGTTTCATATTCACAATCTTTATCTGCTTCATTCATATATTTATCATCAAACATTGCATATACATCTTTATAAAAATTTCCTTGATTTGCTTTTAGTTGTAATACATAATCTCCCTTGTTTTCTATTATTGTTTTTGCTGTTTCTTTTTGACAGTGCATAGCATCTGCTGTAATAACCATTCCTTCTATATTTAACATCTCAATTAGCTCTCTAACTGCTGGTATTTCATTACTTTTACTATCTACTGTTATTTGTCCTAGCGATATGCCTGTGTCTGTATATGCTGTTACTATATTCATCATTGTTTCTATTGTTTTTATTGCTTCTGTTGATTTTATTACTTTTCCATCTAGCATTATTTGACTAGGATTATTTTTTATTAATGTATTTAATATACATACTATACTTAAAGATAGCCATTTTGGATTTACCATTGCCATTACTCTTGTTAGCGTTGGTTTTGATGGTATCAATTTTATATTAAATTCTTTTTCTAAAAATTCTTTTTTATTTTTTCCATAATCTATTATTTTATCTAATTCATCCATCCCACATAGGATAGCAATCATTACTAATTTTAAAATATCTACTAATGGATGATTACATTTACCTCGCATCTACGATCTTCTATTATTCCAAAATACATATTAAATACTTCGTTTTCACTCATTTGTATCACCGATTTATAGTTTATCACAAGTATTTAAATATTACAATTTGTAATATTCGATGAAATTACCCTGGTAATGTTCGAAGGTATTGTTCACAGACAATGTTACTAGTCAGCCTTATTATTTGTTTTCTTGTGAGAAATATAAGAGTAACCAGACAATCTCTTTGTTTGTTTTTTACAAATGTCTCAGCTTCCTACATAAGTTAAAAAATTCGAATGTGACCGAAATAGCGTTACAAATTTAAAAATGAAACCGTAAAGGGTCCCATTCTCTGATATCTTTACGGTTTCATTTTATAGTAAGCTTATTTAAAAATTTATTATATTTTTTATAAAGTGACAATTTTGGGGGACCGACAAGATTACAAACTGTTACTTTAGTTACAGTTTGTTCGCAGCCTGAGAGTCACTTTAGAAAAAATACTAATAAATTTTGTTATTACTTATTTTAGCTGTGAATTATTTTATTCTACCACATCTGCCACTTCTTCTATCTCATTTTCAGTACTAATATGAATATTTTGATACTTTTGCATTCCCGTACCTGCTGGAATCAACTTACCAATAATAACATTTTCTTTTAATCCCACTAAATCATCTGTCTTACCTTTGACAGCTGCTTCTGTAAGAACTCTTGTTGTCTCTTGGAAAGAAGCTGCTGACAAGAAGCTATCAGTGGCAAGAGAAGCTTTTGTAATACCAAGTAATACTCTTTTACCAGTTGCAGGACGTTTTCCCTCTGCTATTACTTCATTATTTTTATCCTCAAACTCATACATATCAATCAATGAACCTGGGAACATATCGGTATCGGCATTATCTTCCACTCTAACCTTTTTAAGCATTTGTCTACCAATAACCTCAATATGTTTATCATTAATATCAACACCTTGGTTTCTATACACTTTTTGTACTTCTGAAATCAAGTATTCATATACGCCTTCTGGTCCTTTGATTTCTAAGATTTCACTTGGATTGATAGAACCTTCTATTAGTGGTTCACCTGCTTCTACTAAATCGCCATCTCTTACTTTCATTTTGGATCCAAATGGAATCGTATAAGATTTTGAATTATCATTTGAAGTAACAATCACTTCTTTTTTCTTTTTGGTTTCTTTAATTTTTACTTTACCATCGATTTCAGTAATAATAGCCAATCCCTTTGGTTTTCTGGCTTCAAACAATTCTTCAACTCTTGGAAGACCTTGTGTAATATCTGCTACACCAGCAACACCCCCAGAGTGAATGGTTCTCATCGTAAGCTGTGTACCTGGCTCACCAATAGATTGTGCTGCAATAATACCTATGGCTTCTCCAATTGATACTAAATCACGTCTTGCTAATCCCATACCATAACATTTTTGACATACACCATGTTTTGAACGACATCCTAAAACAGAACGTACTTTTAATTTCTCAATACCAGCTTCTACAATTTGTTCTGCTAAGCTTTCCGTAATCATAGTATTTTTGTCTACAATTAGCTTCTTTGTTTCTGGATGAATGACATCTTCTACTGGGAATCTTCCTAGTAGTCTTTCTTGCATTTTTTCAATAATTTGATTTCCATCTTTAATATCATAAACAACAATTCCGTCTTCTGTTCCACAATCTTGTTCTCTAACAATAATATCTTGTGATACATCAACTAATCTTCTTGTCAAATATCCTGAGTCAGCTGTTCTTAACGCTGTATCAGAAAGTCCTTTACGAGCTCCATGGGCTGAAATAAAGTACTCTAAGGCATCTAATCCTTCTGCAAATGATGATTTAATTGGAATCTCTACTGCTTTACCTGTCGTACTTGCCATTAATCCACGAATACCTGCAATTTGTCGTAATTGGTTCATATTACCACGGGCTCCTGACTTAACCATCATATAGATTGGATTTAATTCATCAAAGTTTTCTTCCATACTAGCACTTACCTGTTTAGTGGTATCTTCCCAAACATCAATAACAGCTTTATATCTTTCATCATCTGTAATCAAACCTCTTGCATATTGTTTTCTGATTGTCTCAACTTTTTTGTCTGCTTTTCCTAATAAATCCTTTTTCGCTGCTGGCACTTGTACGTCATCCATAGAAAAGGTAATTCCTGCTAATGTTGAATATTTAAATCCTAGGGCTTTAATATAGTCGATTACCTCTGCTGATTCTGATAATCCATGGGTTCTAATAACTCTTTCGATAATATTTCCCATTGATTTCTTCATAACAGGGAAATCAATTTCATATTGGAATGGATCTTTTTCTCTGTCAATAAATCCTAAATCTTGTGGAATTCCTTTGTTAAAGATAATTCTACCAACACTCGTTTCAATCTTTTGTGCTTTTATTTCTCCATCAATTTCTTTTTCAATTCTTACAAAAATCTTGGCATGTATTCCAACATCATGATTTTCAAAAGCCATAATTGCTTCATCTGGATCTTTGAAATATTTTCCTTCTCCTTCTTCGCCATCTAAAACCATTGTTAAATAGTAGGCTCCTAAAATCATGTCTAGTCTAGGTACAGCAACTGGTTTACCATCTTGTGGTTTTAGTAAGTTGTTAGTAGAAAGCATCAAATATCTTGATTCTGCTTGTGCTTCTGGTGATAATGGTAGATGCACAGCCATTTGGTCACCATCAAAGTCAGCGTTGAAAGCTTCACAAACTAATGGATGAAGTTTAATTGCTCTTCCTTCTACCAATACTGGCTCAAAGCTCTGAATACCAAGTCTATGTAGTGTTGGTGCACGGTTTAGCATAACTGGGTGGTCTTTGATAACTTCTTCTAAGATTCCCCATACTTCTGGTCTTAATCTTTCTACCATTCTTTTGGCATTTTTGATATTTTGTGCAATTCCTCTTCCTACTAATTCCCTCATAACAAATGGTTTGAATAATTCTACTGCCATTTCTTTTGGAAGACCACATTGATAGATTTTTAATTCTGGTCCTACTACGATAACAGAACGTCCAGAATAATCAACACGTTTTCCAAGTAAGTTTTGACGGAAACGTCCTTGTTTTCCTTTTAGCATGTCTGATAATGATTTTAAAGGTCTGTTTCCAGCACCTGTTACTGGTTTTCCTCTTCTTCCATTATCGATTAGAGCATCTACTGATTCTTGAAGCATTCTTTTTTCATTTCTTACAATAATCTCTGGTGCTCCTAATTCTAACAATCTTTTTAATCTGTTATTTCTGTTAATCACTCTTCTGTATAAATCATTTAAATCTGATGTAGCAAATCTACCACCATCTAATTGTACCATTGGTCTTAATTCTGGCGGAATAACTGGAACAACTTGCATAACCATCCATTCTGGTCGATTTCCAGAAAGTCTAAATGCTTCTACAGTATCTAATCTTTTTACTAATTTTACTTTCTTCTGTTCACTTGCTGTTTCTAACTCTTTTCTAATTTCTAATGACAATTTGTCTACATCAACTTGTTCTAATAACTCTTTTAAAGCTTCTGCTCCCATTCTAGCTTTAAAAGAACCTCTTCCATATTTTTCTTCTGCTTCGTGATATTCTTTTTCATTTAACACTTGACATTTTTCAAGTCCTGATGTTCCTTTATCAATAACAACGTAAGAAGCAAAATAAATAATTTTTTCAAGATTTCTTGGTGAAATATCTAACATTAAAGCAATCCTACTTGGAATTCCTTTAAAATACCATATATGTGCTACTGGTGCTGCTAATTCAATATGTCCCATTCTTTCACGTCTAACCTTTGCTTTCGTTACTTCCACACCACAACGGTCACACACAATCCCTTTATATCTTACTCTTTTATATTTACCACAATGGCATTCCCAGTCTTTGGTTGGTCCAAATATTCTCTCACAAAATAGACCATCTTTCTCTGGTTTTAATGTTCTATAATTGATGGTTTCTGGCTTTTTAACTTCACCTTTTGACCATTCTCTTACTTTTTCATCAGATGCCACTCCGATTTTTAATTTATCAAAAATATCTAATTCGTCCAAACTTCTTCCTCCCCCATATTTTTTCTGTTTTTGGGTAATTTCAAAACAGTTTCCGAGAACTATCCCCCGCTCTTGCAATTTCTTTGAGTCGTCTCTTAACTTTTTGAAATTTATTTAATTAATATTTTATAGTTTCATTTATCTTTATCAACTAATTCTTGTTCTATAAACTTTTTAATTACTGGTATATCTTCTATTGCTGTGTAAAAAATCTTAGTTGAATCCATTTTTCCATAACCATGTGCAAATCGATTTCTCATACCTCTTATTGCATTCCAGTTTAATTGATTTTTAGTCTTTTCTAAATATTCGTCTGTTAGATGGTTCGCTAATTCACCAATTTGAAATATTTTCATAGAGAGTGAGTCTTTATAATCATTATCGTCTTTAAATTTTTCTATATTGTCTCCAAAACGATGTATCGTTTTTTCAATTTCATTGCAATATTTTAGCATATGTTTTAATATCGTGATATCTCTATTATCCATATATTACCACTCTTTCTTTTTTTATATTATTATAAAATTCTTGTTCCCATTCTTCCATGTTATCTTCTTCAAAACACTCTTCTTCTATTAAATCAACTTCTCTCTTTAACGCTTGTTTTAAAGCTTCTAAAATGGCTCCAATAATTAGCAAACTTCTTATGTTTTTTGCTACTATAATAATATCAATGTCACTATTTTCGTTATAATCTCCTCTTGCATAGGAACCAAAAACATATGCTTTTTCAACCCCATATTGCTTAAATATTGGCTCTGTTAGTTTTTTTATTTGAGTAATAGCCTCTTGCTTTTGTAAATTATTTTCCATGGGCTTTTCTCCTAACTCTAATTCTTCTTACAAAGTGCTTTCTTTTTCTTGTATACTACTCTTATCGTCCTTTTCTATTTCTGATTGTTGTACAATATAACACTCATTACCTCCAACTGTATCTGGAAATTGTCTGATTCTATCTCCTTGTAATAACGACATTATAGCTCTCCTATAATTCGCATGGAATATACGACCGTCCATACTAGACTTTTTTCTATCACAATATCTGGCTCTTACCATTCTTTCATCAAATATTTCATTTAATGTAAATTCTTTTTGAATAAAATCATATACTTTTGTATAATCACTATCTTCATCTATCTTCTCTATAAAATTTTGCATGTTTATTTTCTCCTTTACGATTTTAAAAGATTTCTTCAATGCTATCCACTGCGTAATGCAAGACGTTTTCTCTCTTCCGTAAAATGAAATAAATTAGGTATATTACTAGGCAATTCGGAAAAGAAAACCGGAGGCGTACGTGTGTACGTTGAGGATTTTCTTTTTCGAATTAACGACGTAAGATGCCTGATTTAGTTCATTTTACTCAATAATATCTGCATCATTATCAATATTATCATTCGCCAAATCATTATCAAACAATAGCTCATCATCTTCATCGCCTAATTCTTCAAAAAGCTCATCACTATCCTCCATGCTATTTGCTTCATCCTCTAATAACATATCATCTTCTAGTTCTTCACTACCATAGCCTTCCTCTAAATCGCCATCAGCAATAACTTCTTCCTCGGAAAGCACTTTCTTATCTTTCTCAGGATCATATTCAATACCCTCTTCAATGTTTTCCTTTAGTTCAAGTTCTTGATTATCCTCTGAATATAGGCGAACATCTAATCCCAAAGACTGTAATTCTTTTACAAGAACCTTAAAGCTTTCAGGAACACCTGGTTCTGGCACATTTTCACCTTTTACAATTGCTTCATACGTCTTAACACGTCCAACAATATCATCTGATTTAACGGTTAACATTTCTTGTAATGTATAAGAAGCACCATAAGCCTCCAATGCCCAAACTTCCATCTCTCCAAAACGTTGTCCACCAAATTGTGCTTTACCACCAAGAGGTTGTTGGGTAACTAATGAGTATGGTCCAGTAGAACGAGCATGTATTTTATCATCAACTAAGTGATGCAATTTCAACATGTACATAACACCAACTGTAATTGGTTTATCAAATGGGTCGCCTGTTCTTCCATCATATAAAATAGTTTTACCATCTTTGCTCATACCAGCTTGTTCTAATAATTCCTCTACATCATCTTGCGTTGCCCCATCAAATACTGGTGTTGCAATTTTCCATCCTAGAGCTTTAGCAGCTCCTCCTAAGTGTACTTCCAAAACTTGACCCAAGTTCATACGAGAAGGAACACCTAGTGGATTTAATAAGATATCTATTGGTGTACCATCTGGCATAAATGGCATATCTTCTTCTGGTAATACTCTTGAAATAACACCTTTGTTACCATGACGTCCTGCCATTTTATCTCCAACAGAGATTTTTCTTTTCGTTGCTATGTAACATCTAATAATTTGATTTACTCCAGGTCCTAACTCATCGGAATTATCCCTAGTAAAGATTTTAACATCTACAATAGTTCCTGCTTCTCCATGTGGTACTCTAAGTGAAGTATCTCTTACTTCTCTTGCCTTTTCACCAAAGATAGCTCTTAACAATCTTTCTTCTGCTGTTAATTCGGTTTCCCCTTTTGGTGTAACCTTACCAACTAAAATATCACCTGGTCTTACTTCAGCACCAATTCTAATAATTCCGTTTTCATCTAGGTCTTTTAAAGAATCATCACCAATGTTTGGTATATCACGTGTAATTTCTTCTGCTCCTAGCTTGGTATCACGGCATTCACAATCATATTCTTCAATATGAATAGAAGTAAATACGTCTTCTTTGACTAATTTTTCATTAATTAAAATAGCATCTTCGTAATTATATCCTTCCCAAGTTGAAAAAGCTACTAATACGTTTTTACCAAGTGCCATTTCACCATTTGAAGTAGATGGTCCATCTGCTATGGCATCACCTTTTTTAACTTTTTCTCCTGCTTTTACAATTGGTTTTTGATTGATACAAGTTCCACCATTTGTTCTCTTGAATTTGCGAAGCTTGTGAATAATGGTTTTTCCACTATTATATTTTACGGAAATCGCATCTGCTGTTACTTTTTCAATCACTCCATCTTCTTCTGCTAACACTAAAATTCCGGAGTCTTTTGCTGCTCTATATTCGATTCCTGTTCCTACAATTGGGCTTTCTGTTATCATAAGTGGAACCGCTTGACGTTGCATGTTAGCACCCATCAAGGCTCTTTTTGCATCATCGTGCTCTAAAAATGGAATCATGGCAGCAGCAATAGAAACTAACTGTTTTGGCGAAACATCGACATATTGTACTTTATCACTGTCAACTTCAATTACTTCATTTTTAAATCTAACTCTAATTCTTTTATCTACGAATTTTCCATTTTTATCAACTGGCTCAGACGCTTGCGCTATGATATAATTATCTTCTATATCGGCACTCATGTATTCCACAATGTCGGTTAATTTGTGGGTTTCAGGGTCAACTTTACGATATGGTGTTTCAATAAATCCGTATTCATTGATATTGGCAAAAGAGGAAAGTGCTGAGATTAACCCAATATTTGGTCCTTCTGGTGATTCGATTGGACACAATCTACCATAGTGAGTATAGTGAACGTCACGTACCTCGAAACCAGCTCTCTCTCTTGTCAATCCTCCTGGTCCTAAGGCTGATATCCTTCTTTTATGAGTTAATTCTGAAAGTGGATTAGTTTGATCCATAAATTGTGATAATTGGGAACTTCCAAAAAATTCACGAATGGCTGACGTAATTGGTTTGGTATTGATTAATGTTTGTGGTGTTACTACATCTAAGTCTTGAATGGTCATTCTTTCACGAACCACTCTTTCTAATCTCGTTAAACCAATTCTAAATTGATTTTGTAACAATTCTCCAACACAACGAATTCTACGATTTGCTAAATGGTCGATGTCATCTGGTGTTCCTAATCCATGTGAAAGGTTTAATAAGTAATTAATAGAAGCAATCATATCTTCTGTTGTAATATGTTTTGCCACTAACTCGCTTTGTCTTTCCTCAATTGTTTTTACTAAATCTTTTTTATCAGTATTGTCTATAATATTTTTTAATACATTGTAATTTACCATTTCATTAAAATGTAATTTGCTTAAATCAACATTAGGTAATACTTTATGAATATTACAAGTAGCATTTCCGATAATTCTTACTTTTCTTTCTCCAACGGCGATATCTACCATATTAATTCCAGCTGTTTGAATTTCCTCTGCTACTTCTTCTGAAATCACTTCTCCTGCTTGTACGAATACCTCTCCTGTTTCGCTGTCAATTATATCTTCAGCTGCTACTTTGTCTTTGATTCTTCCTGCTAATCCTAATTTTTGATTGAATTTATATCTACCTACTTTAGCTAAGTCATATCTCTTATTATCATAGAATAATCCATTGAATAAATTTTTAGCTGCATCTACGGTTGGAAGTTCTCCTGGTCTTAGTTTTTTGTAAATCTCAATTAAGGCTTCGTCTTGGTCTTTAATCGTATCTTTAGCCATCGTTGCTGTCAGCATTTCTTCCTCACCAAATAATTCTCTGATTTGGTCATCAGAAATAACGCCAATTGCTCTTAATAAGGTAGTCACTGGAACTTTTCTGGTTCTGTCTACACGTACATAAAAAATATCGTTTCCATCGGTCTCATATTCAAGCCAAGCTCCTCTAATAGGCATAATGGTAGAATTATATGTTCTCTTTCCTGTTTTGGTATCAAATTCTTCTCCATAGTAACATCCTGGTGAACGAACTAACTGACTGACTACAACTCTCTCAGCACCATTAATTACAAACGTTCCACTGTCTGTCATTAAAGGGAAATCTCCTAAGTAGATTTCTTGCTCTTTGATTTCACCAGTTTCACGGTTGATTAATCTTACTTTTACATGTAATCTTGTAGAGTAAGTAGCGTCCCTTTCTTTGGCTTCTTCTACACTGTATTTGGTTTTGTCTTCCATGTAATAATCGAAAAATTCAAGAACTAAATTTCCTGAGTAGTCTTCAATTGGTGAAATATCTTTTAATACTTCTCCTAATCCTTCTTCTACAAACCAGTCATAAGAATCTTTTTGAACTTTGATTAGGTTAGGCATTTCGATATAATCGCCAACTTTCGCGAAATCTTTACGAGATGCTTTCTCGTAATTCACTTCTTTGATTTTCAAAAAAATCACTCCTTAAATAAAATTAAGCAGATGCTTAAGTTCTAGGAAATGCGTTAGCATTGACATAGAAATTAAGTATGCAAATCTTTGATTTGCATTCATTAATATTGATTAAAAAAAGTCCTTCTTAAATACAATTTGCTAATCTATGACTTTCGTTTCGTCTGCTTTTACAAAACGGAAAACCTTAGGGCTCCTTGCATTTAATTCCTCTTCTTTTAAAATTTAACCTTGAAAAAAATTACAAATTCCATTTTTATCATATTTTTTATAATAACATATTTTTTCCACAGATGTCAAGGGTTTCACAAAAATTTAAGTTTCGACTTTTTGGCAAATTTCTCCGCTACTAGTGGGCATTTGCTATTAAAAATAAATGAAAGATTTTGTATATCTAAGCTTGTAGTT
>CANOYI010000025.1 GCA_947571515.1 uncultured Clostridium sp.
CAAAGCTTTAACAGCCTCAGCATAGCCAAATATCCAATTCTTTTCCAACCAGATTGGTATCGAAAGAAAGGAGAATGTGATTAAAAATGAAGGAACAAGCAATTGATAACAAAGAATTAATACTAGCATTGGAGGAATTAGAAAAAGGAAAGGGAATTAAGAAAGAATATCTATTGGAATCCATTGAAACAGCATTAGTGACAGCATATAAGAGGAATTTTGATTCATTAGAAAATGTAAAAGTACAAATGGACCAACAGACAGGGGCAACGCATGTGTATTCTTTGAAAAAAGTAATGCAAAGAGTAAATGATAAAGATGTACAAATCAATATAAAAGAAGCACAAAAAATTAATCCTGACTATAAAGAAGGAGATATGGTTGAGATTGAAATTGTCCCAAGAGATTTTGGTAGAATTGCTGCTCAAACAGCCAAGCAAGTTATTATCCAAAAATTAAGAGAAGCAGAAAGAGAAATTATTTATACAGAATTTAATGATAGAAAAGGCGAAATTGTATCAGGATTGGTACAAAAAGCTGACCACAATATTATAGTTATGGATTTAGGAAAATTGGAAGGTGTTATGCCAGCCAAAGAACAAATTCCAACAGAACATTATCAGGTAAATGATAAAGTAAAAGGATATGTAGTAGATGTGGAGAAAGGTGCAAAAGGAGCACCACAAGTAATTGTATCTAGGAGTCATCCAGACTTTGTAAGAAAATTGCTAGAGTTCGAAATACCAGAAATTTATGAAGGCGTAATCGAAATAAAAAGTGTTTCCAGAGACCCAGGATATAGAAGCAAAGTAGCAGTTTATTCACCAGATCCTAATATTGATCCAGTTGGTTCCTGTGTTGGACAAAAGGGAGTAAGAATTCAAAATGTAATCAATGAACTAAATGGAGAAAAAATTGATGTCATAGAATGGAATGAGGATCCATCTATCTATATTGCATCAGCATTACTTCCAGCACAAATATTAGCAGTAGATATTAAGGAAGAAGAAAAATTTGCACAAGTCATTGTTCCAGATGACCAATTGTCATTAGCGATTGGAAAATCAGGACAAAATGCTAGACTAGCAGCAAGATTGACGAATTGGAAAATCGATATTAAATCAGAAACGCAATTTAGAGAGATGTTAATGAATGCACAAAATGAAGAACCAGAAGAACCAATTGATGAACAAGAGAGTGAAGTTGTGGAAGAACCACAAGCAGAGAACGAAGAATAAGCAAATTAGTAGGGACATACAATAATAGGAAGGAAACATTACTTGAAAAATAATTGCCATTTTGCTAAAGCTGTTCTGGGCGAAGCGAGTTACAGATTTAGTATGCAATTTGCTAAGCAAATTGTATTCCTTAGAACGACCTAGCCAAATAACAATTCTTTTCCAAGCAAAAAAAGGGATAGAAATAATGAAAAATCAACCACAAAGAACTTGTATGGGATGTAATAGTAAAAAAGACAAAAAAGATTTAATTCGAATTGTAAAAAATAAAGAAAATCAAATTAGTATAGATAAAACAGGAAAACAAGAAGGTAGAGGAGCTTACTTATGTGATGATATACAATGCTTAGAAAAGCTCATCAAATCAAAAAGACTAGAAAGAATATTGGATTGTAAAATATCAGAAGAAATTTATAAAAATTTAAGAGGTGTGATTCTTGAACGAAAATAAAATATTAGGTTTAATGGGGTTAGCAGCAAGAGCCAGAAAAGTTTGTTTTGGAGCAGATAGTGTAGAACTAGAAATCAAAAAGAAAAAAGTATATTTGATTATAGTAGCAAAAGACGCATCGGCTCGAACCAAAGACAAATTTAGAAATATATGTGACGAATATGATATACCAATTATCATAGAAGGAGAGATTGAAATTTTGAGCAAAGCGATTGGAAAATCCAATAAAGCAATTATTGGAATCGAAGATAGTAATTTAGCAAGCCAAATACAAAAAATAAATAATGGGGGTGAACTTATTGGGTAAGATAAAAATACATGAAATAGCAAAAAAATTAGGCTTAACCAGTAAAGAAATATTAGACGCAGCAAACAAGTTGAAGATAGAAGTAAAAAGTCATATGAGTGGAGTAGAGGAAGAGGAAGCAAATAAAATAGAAACAGCATTGACGAAAAAAGAAGGAAAAAAGAAAGAAGAAAAGGAAAAAAGCGTGAAAAAAGAAAAGTCAAAAGAGATAAAAAAAGAAGAAAAAGCACCAGTTATTATTAGAAGAGAAGTTATTATAGCACAAGATGAGCCAGAAAAGAAAAAAGAAGTGGTTAAAAAAGAAGAAAAGAAAAATAATGTTGGTTTTGTAGAAAGAAAACAAAACAAAGATTATAATATTGTTTATCGTAATAAACCAAATAAACCAATGACGGTTAGTGAATTATTTGGTCTTAAAAAAGAGGAACCAAAACAAGAAGAACCAGTAAAAGAAGAAGTACAAGAAAAGGTAGAAACTGTTACAACCAAGCCAGAAAAAAAAGAAGAAAAACCAGCAAAAGTAGTGCCAAATGATGATGCTCCTAAGAACAAGAATACGTATGAGAGACCAGCTAATCAAAATAGAGAAAATAGAAACAATCACTATAATAACAGAAATAGAAATCAAAATAACCAAAATAATAATTTAAGGAATAATAACTTCAACAAAAACCATAATGATAATAGAGGTAATCATTACAATAATAATGGTAATAATAACAGATTTAATAATAATAGAAATAATGGTGAAAGATTTGGAAAAAGACCATTAGACGAAAAAGGAATTGAGAAAAACATCAAAAATATTATGGCAGTGGAGACGGTAGAAAAGGAAAATGTAAGAGAATACAATAGGGGTCAAGATAAACAAAGAAACAATAAATTTGATGAAAATAGAACCAATAAAAAGTCAAAAACAAGAAGAAATAATGGAAATAACGATTTTGATGAAGGAAAATTAAAAAACTTAAAACAAACTGACCGCTTATCCAATATGTTTGATGACCAAGATGGTGGTATGTTAGATTATTATGATTTAACAACAGAACGTGGAAGAAGAGGTAAGAAAAGAAATCATAAAAATCAAGAAGAAAGAACGAAACAAAAAATCTTTAAATTAACTGATATTGAAATTCCAGAAAGTATTACGGTAAAAGATTTTGCTGCTGAAATGAAAAAAACCACAGCAGAAGTTATTAAAAAGTTGCTAGGATATGGAATTATGGCATCTATTAATAATGAAGTTGATTTTGATACAGCTTTTCTAATTGCACAAGAATTTGGTATCAATGCTACCAAGAAAGAAACGGTAACAGAAGAGGATATCTTATTTGATGATTCAGAAGATAGAGAAGAAGAATTACAAGTAAGACCACCGGTTATTGTTGTTATGGGACATGTAGACCATGGTAAAACTTCATTATTAGATGCGGTTAGAAAAACCAATGTAATTGAAGGAGAAGCGGGAGGAATTACCCAAGCCATTGGTGCCTATAAAGTAAAAGTAAAAGATAGAGAAATTACTTTTTTAGATACACCAGGACATGAAGCATTTACAGCAATGAGAGCAAGAGGTGCTCAAATTACAGATATTGCTATTTTAGTAGTGGCTGCCAATGATGGTGTAAAACCACAAACCATAGAAGCAATTAACCATGCGAAATCAGCAGAAATACCAATTATTGTAGCAGTTAACAAAATGGATTTACCAGATGCCAATATTGACAAAGTAAAACAAGAGTTGATGGCATATGAATTAGTACCAGAAGAATGGGGGGGCGATACTATTTTCGTACCTATCTCAGCTAAGAAAAATGAAAACATTGACCAATTACTAGAAATGGTATTGTTAGAAGCTGATGTATTAGAATTAAAAGCAAATCCAAATAAACAATCCAAAGGAACTGTCATCGAAGCAAGACTAGATAAGGCGAAAGGTGCGATTGCTACCATGTTGGTACAAAGAGGAACCTTAGATGTAGGAGATACCATTGTAGTAGGTTCATCGATTGGTAGAATTAGAGCTATGAAAGATGATAAAGGGAAAAGTGTAAAAGCAGCTGGTCCTTCTACTCCAGTAGAAATCATGGGATTAACAGAAGTACCATCAGCTGGAGACACGTTCTATGAAGTGAAAAATGAAAAAATGGCAAAACATCTAATTGAGAGAAGAAAACGTCAAGAAAGAGAAAAAGCCATAAATAGTACAACAAAAGTAACTTTAGATAATCTATTTAGCCAAATGGAAGAAGGAAATCTAAAAGTATTGAACTTAATTGTTAAAGCAGATGTTCAAGGCTCTGTAGAAGCTGTAAAACAATCATTAGAAAAATTAGCAAATGAAGAAGTTAGAGTAAAAGTAATTCATGCAGCAGCAGGAGCGGTTAATCAATCTGATGTTACTCTTGCTAAAGTATCCAATGCCATTATCATTGCGTTTAATGTAAGACCAGATAGTATGGCGAAGGAAATGGCTGAAAAAGACGAAGTAGAAATTAAACAATATTCTATTATCTATCAAGCAATTGAAGATGTGGAAGCTGCTATGAAGGGAATGTTAGACCCTGAGTTTGAGGAAAAAATAATCGGAAATGTGGAAGTAAGACAAACCTTTAGGATATCGAATGTGGGAACGGTTGCAGGTGGCTATGTGCTAAGCGGAAAAGTAGAGAGAAATGCAGGCGTGAGAGTAATTCGTGAAAATGTGGTTATTCATGATGGTCATTTGGTTACTTTGAAGAGGTTTAAGGATGAGGTAAAAGAAGTCGGAAAAGGTTTTGAATGTGGAATGCAAATTGAAGATTACAATGACATTAAAGAAGGAGACATGATTGAGGTGTATGTTATGGAGGAAATTAAAAGATAGGTTAAAACGAATGTCCCCACTGGTTCCGGGTTTTTTTGGGGACATTTATTTTGGGGGTTATTACCTTAAAAATTGATAAAATTAAAATGTCCCCAAAAAAACCCGGGACCAGTGGGGACAATAGGAGGAAATGATAATGCCAGAAAATCAAGCGAGATTAGGTCGCATTGAAGAGGAATATAGAAAAGAATTGAGCCAAATTATTGGTTATGGGTTGAAAAATCCTAATGTGACAGGTTTAATTAGTGTGACTAAGGTAAAAGTTAGTAATGACTTAAAATATGCCAAGGTATATGTTAGTATTTTAAATGCAAAAAATTTAAAGGATACATTGGCAGGGCTAAAAAAGTCATCAGGATTTATTAGAAGTGAGTTAGCTAGAAGAGTAAATTTGAGAAATACACCAGAGCTAGTTTTTGAGTTAGATGATTCGTTAGAGTATGGGGCTAAAATAGATACAATTCTAAAAGAAATTATGCCTAGAAAAGAAGACTAATTATCAAACCTGTTTAAGAAAGAAGGAAATAAGTATGACATTGGATGAAATTTTAGAAGAAATAAAAAGTGCAGAAAAAATAGTGATTTTAACCCATGAGTCACCAGATGGAGATGCCATAGGTAGTAGTTTGGCAGTGAAATTGCTGTTAGAAGAATTGGATAAACAAGCAGATGTGATTATTCCAGAATATCCTAGAATGTTTGATTTCTTGCCGTCAGCAAATGAAATGAAAGAAGATTCTGAAGTAGAGAAATATGATTTAGCCATTTCAGTAGATTGTGGTAATTTTAAGAGATTGGCTAAAAATGAATATTTCGAAAATGCAAAAAGAACGATTGTAATTGACCATCATGGAAGTAATAATATGTATGGTGATTTAAACTATGTTAATCCAGCATCACCAGCTTGTTGTGAAATATTAATTAGTATGGCAGAATATTTTGGCGTTAAAATCACAAAAGAAATAGGAACCTGCATTATGACAGGAATTATCACAGATACAGGCGGATTTCGTTATAATGGAATTACACCAGATACCTTTGAATACACAGCTGAATTAATTCGCATAGGAGTGGATATTCCAGATATTTATAAAAGAACGATGGGGACAAAAACAAGAGCCAATTTTGAATTGATGAAAAGAATTATGAATCGAATGGAATTGCTAGAAGATGGCAAAGTTTCGTTCACTTATATGACTTCTCAAGATGAGCTAGAAGTAAATGCAGAACCGGGAGACCATGATGGATTAGTCAATATTGCAAAAGATATTGAAGGAGTACAAGTAGCTATCTTTATTAGACAAAAAGATAATGAAGATGTGTATAAAGTATCTTTACGTTCAGAAGATGGTATCAATGTTTCTGATATATGCTTACTATTTGGTGGTGGTGGTCACGCAAGAGCAGCAGGAGCTTTAATCAAAGGAACAATTGAAGAAGTAAAAGAAAAATTAATGAAAGAAATAAAAAAATGGATGGAATTGTGATTATTAATAAACCTAAAAACTGTACTTCACATGATATAGTAAGAAAGGCAAAAAAGATATTTAATGAGAAAGTGGGACATACAGGAACTTTAGATCCAATGGCAACTGGTGTGTTGCCATTATTAATAGGAAAAGGAACATTATGCTCAAAATATTTAATCCATCATGATAAAGTATATGATGTAGCATTAACACTAGGAGCTAAAACCGATACAGCAGATAGTGAAGGTAGTGTCATAGAAGAAAAAAAGATACCAGAAGAAGTTTTTCAAAAAGAAAAGTTGGAAGAGGTCTTTCAAACTTTTTTAGGAAAGCAAGAACAAATCCCACCAATGTATTCTGCGATTAAAGTAAAAGGAAAAAAATTGTATGAATATGCCCGAAAAGGTCAGAAAGTAGAAATAGAACCAAGACAAATTGAAATTTATCAAATGGAGTTACGACAAATCAAAGTAGAGAAAAAACAAATTCGGATTTCGAGTAGCATGTTCGAAAGGTACTTATATTCGAAGTTTGTGCGAGGATATCGCAGAAAAAATGGGAACGGTTGGCTATATGTCTAACTTAAATCGAATCCAAGTAGGAAATTTCAAAATAGAAGATGCTGTATCAATGAATGAATTAGAAGAAAAGATAGAAGATACTGAATTTATGGAACAATATTTTATTACTTTAGAAAATTTATTCCAAGAAAAGCAAAGGATAAATTTAGATACTAGAAAGTTAGAATTATTTCTAAATGGTGTTAGGTTAACGAAAAAAATGGAAGATGGAAATTATCGAATTTATCATAATGATGTATTTATAGGAATCGGAATTGTTCAAAATCAATTATTAAAAAGAGAAATTGTATTATAAAATACTCAATAATTATTAACTGTTGAGATATATTATTTTTTACACCTTGTGTGTCGCAACCTATTGAAACAAAGTTCGTGCGGGTTGCTCCAATCGCACTCGCTAAAGGCTCGTTTGGTCGCTTACGCGGTGTTGCAAAATAATATATCTCAACAGTTATATTAAAGGAATCACTTTCATATATTTGAATAAAGTATAGGAGAGTGATTTTTTTGTATTGTATTCAAGAGACTGACAAGCCTAATTTTATTTTTAAAATCTTTCATATCATTCAATTAAGAGAAGACAAGATTATTCTGCCAATTGGTGAAGAAAAAATATCAAGTAGAAAGGCACAAAAGCTGGCCCAAAAAACAAAAAAGATATTAGACAAAACAATGAGTAAAAGAATTGTTATTAGTAGAAAAATACAAAAACAAGAGGAATATGTTAATTTATTACATACTGATTCCTTAGAAATAATAGAAGGAAAATGGCTGTTTGAAGTACTTTCTTGTAAAGTATTAGATTATCTTTTAGAAAAAAAGAAGATGAAAAAAGAAGAAACAAAAATTTCAATTTTGGTTAATGATTTAACAGAGAATATGCTTTATCATATAAAGAAAATTGCCAAAGAGTATAAAAGAGTTAATATTGTAACGAATCATATTGAAAAATTTAAAAAAATAGAAGAACAAATAATGGAACAAGATGGTATTATGGTAACAGTTGGAAATAACAAGAAAAAGGGACTTTCTAAATCACAATTGATTTTAAATGTGGATTTTCCTTCTGAATTAATCAATCAATACAATATTTGTGAAAATGCAATTATCATTAATATTAGGGGAAATGTAAAGATAACCAAAAAGAGATTTAATGGCATTAATGTTAACGATTATGATATCGATTTTGACCAGCGAGAGGAATTTGATTATGACAAAAATACGAAATATAAAGCATATGAAATATATGAGGGACAAATCAACAAAAAACAACCATTACAAGAAGTTATGAAACAAGTGGAAAAAGATAGGGTGAGAATTACTAAATTAATTGGAATTAACACAGTAGTTTGACATGATTTTGGGGACGGAGAAAAAAATCATGATATAGATTAAAATATATTCTGAATGTTGATTTATCATTGAATGTTTATCATGATTTTTTCCTCCGTCCCCAAAATCATTTCTTAAAAATTTATAGAAAAGCTTTCCTTTTTTTTGAAAATATAATATAATGTATTTGTTGAATTTTAAAATTGGCAAGGGGGAAGTAGAATGCCAAGAAATAAGGGAAAACATAAAAATAATAAAAGACAAAAAACAAAACCACATAAAGTAGCCAACCATAAAAAAGGAGAGATAACACAAAAGAAGAAACCAATCGCCAATGCTAGTGCATATACGAAAAAGCCAGAAGTAAAAAAGTCTGAAAAAAATAAAAAAGATAAATTTTCTAAGAGACATTCAAAATTAATCATGGCATTTAAAATAGGATTGATTCTATTTTTACTATTATGTGTGATTGTAGCTGGAATTGTTGCAGGAATGTTTTTTGGACTATTTGGTGACGAATTTGAGATCACAAAAGATGAATTAAAAATAGGAGCAGCTAATTCTGTTGTGGTAGATAGCAATGGAGGTGTTATTGCTAACTTAAGTGGTGATGAGAAGAGAAAAGTTATCACATTAGAAGATATGGCAGATTATTTGCCAAAAGCTTATGTAGCAATTGAAGATGAAAGGTATTATAAACATAGTGGAGTAGACTTTAAAAGAACAGCAGGAGCAATTGTAAATACGGTATTTGGAAAAAGCTCTTATGGAGGAAGTACGATAACACAGCAATTGGTAAAAAATATTACAAAAGATGATGAATCATCTGGTATGGAAGGTATTGTCAGAAAAGTAAAAGAGTGGGCAAAGGCATATCAAGTAGAAAGAATGATATCTAAAGATCAAATTCTTGAATTATATTTAAACATTTTATTTGTAGGTTCCAGCAATTTACATGGCGTAGAATTAGGGGCTGAATATTACTTTAATAAAAGTGCGAAAGATTTGGATTTAGCAGAATGTGCTTTTATGGCAGGAATTAATAGTTCGCCAAATGCTTATGATCCATTTGATGAGAGTAAAGATAATACAGAGAAAATAAAGAATAAGGCAAAAACAGTTTTAGCAAAAATGAAAGAGCTTGGTTATGTGACAGATCAACAAGAATATGACACAGCAGTAGCAAAAGTGGATGCAGGGTTACCATTCCAAAAAGGAGAAATGTCAACTTCTTCTGGCTATTCTTATCATACAGATGCTGTTATTGAACAAGTTATTTCACAAGTAATGGAAGAAAAAGAGATTTCAAGAGAACTTGCCAGAAATTATGTATATAGTAGTGGGCTTACGATTTATTCTACAGTAGATGCATCGATTCAAACAAGATTAGAACAAGAAACTTTAAAAGAAACTTATATTAAACCAGGAAAAGACAAGAATCCAGACGGAACCTTAAAAAATGAACATACACAAGCAGCAATTGTAGTCATAGATCAAAAAACAGGAAATGTATTAGGAGTTTCTGGAGGATTAGGAGAAAAGACAGGAGCGACTTTAAATAGAGCGACTCAAGGCAAAAGGCAACCAGGTTCTTCGATTAAACCAATCGCAGATATAGCACCAGCTCTGCAAGAAAAGGTAATTACACCAGCAACGGTATATAATGACGTATTAACTGATTTTAATGGCTATCAACCAAAAAATGATGGGCATGTTTATAGAGGATTAATTAATATTCGAGATATTATTGCTTATTCACAAAATGTGCCAGAAGTTAAAATTATGAAAGAATTAACACCAGGCAAATCCATTGATTATTTAAGAAATTTTGGTATTACTTCATTATATAAAGCAGAAGATAATCCAGTACATAATGATGAAAATTTGCCAATTGCCATAGGAGGATTGACAGATGGAATTAGTCCATTAGAAATGGCGGGAGCTTATGCAACCATTGCCAATGATGGGGAATATATTGAGCCAACATTCTATACAAAAGTGCTAGATTCTAATGGAAATACAGTATTGGCACCAGAACAGGAAAAAAGAAGAGTAATATCAGAACAAAATGCTTATCTTGTCAAATCAATTTTACAAGAACCAGTTAAAAAAGGAACGGCAACCTATTGTGCAATAGCTGGAATGGATGTGGCTGCTAAAACAGGAACAACGGATAATAGTACTGATAGATGGCTTTGCGGATTTACACCATATTATACAGCAACTTGTTGGTTTGGTTATGACAAGCAAGAAGAAGTAACAGGTTTTGCTGTAAATCCTGCAGGACAAATTTGGGATGCAGTTATGACAGATCTTCATAAAGATTTAGCTGGTAGTACTTTTACGAGACCAAGTGGTATTGTAGAACAAACTGTATGTAAATCAACAGGATGTTTAGCAACAACGGGTTGTGCTGGTTATGTAGAGATATTTACAGCAGATAACTTACCAGAAAAATGTGGAGGAAATGGTAGTTCTCAACAAATAATTTGTTCTGAATCAGGTAAAGTGGCAACACCATATTGCTCACAATATGTAGCAACAAGTGTAAATAATTATGGTGGATTTGCACCAAAAGAGAGGTTACAACTATGGAAGGCTGTTAGTGGTTCTAACTATTCAGGAAAAGGTAAGATAACAGAAATTTGTCCAATCCATACAAAACCAAAAGAAGAAGAAAAACCAAAACAAAATACAAATGTAAATACCAATACTAAAAAACCAAATACAAATAATACAAAAAACAATAATGTAGTCAACAATAGTAAGAAAGATAATACTAACACGAATCATAAAACAAATACGACAAATACAACAGCTGGTAATAACAAAACACCTAACAATACAGCAGGAACTAATACAAATACTAGCAATAATGCACCATAATTTTAAAAAGCAGTGAGATGTGAAGTGCCAATTTCACATCTCCTATTCTCTAAGTAAATTTTTGGAATTTAAGTTTAATATATTTTTTAAAAGAAAGAAGGAGCGATTTTGGATATTTACTTTTATAATACGCTAACTAAGACGAAAGAAAAGTTTCAGCCGATTGATGAAAAAGAGGTAAAAATCTATTCTTGTGGACCAACTGTATATAAAGATGCTACGATTGGAAATATGAGAACCAATCTATTCCAAGATGTTTTAAGAAGAACCTTAAGATACAATGGTTATACCTTAAAACATGTCATGAATATAACAGATGTTGGTCATTTGGTTTCAGATGGTGATGAAGGAGAAGACAAAATGTTAAAATCGGCAAGAGAAGAGCATAAATTACCAATGGAAATTGCAAAGCATTATACCAAACTATTTTTTCAAGACTTAGAAGCTTTAAATATCGAAACTCCTGAAATTGTTTGTAAAGCAACAGACCATATAAAGGATATGCTAACTTATGTGGAAGCTTTAGTAGAAAAAGGTTATGCTTATGAAACATCAACAGCTATTTATTTTGACATATCTAAATTAGAACAATATCCTATTTTATCAAATGTTAATTTAGAGGAACAAAAAGCAGGTGCCAGAATAGATGTAGACCAAGAAAAGAGAAGTCCTTATGATTTTGCACTATGGATTAAGGCTCCAGAAAATCACTTAATGAAATGGGATAGTCCTTGGGGACCGAGTTATCCAGGTTGGCATATTGAATGCTCTGCTATGGGACAAAAATATTTAGGAGAGCAATTTGATATTCATACAGGGGGAATTGATTTAATTCCGACTCATCATGAAAATGAAATTGCACAGAGTAAGGGAAAATGTGGAAAGGTTCCAGCAAAATTTTGGATGCATGGAGAGTATTTGCTAATTGAAGGTGGAAAGATGTCAAAAAGTTTAGGGAATGTATATTTAATAAAAGATTTAGTAGAAAAAGGTTATGACCCATTAGCATATCGATTATTAAGTTATGCAAGTCATTATCGAAATAAACTGAATTTTACTTGGGATGGAATGGAAGTAGCTTCTAAATCGTTAGGAAGACTAAAAAAAGGCTATCAATTGCATTGGGAAGGAAAAGGAGATGTTGAAGATAAAGTTATAACTTATTGGGAAGAGAGATTTCGTAAAGCCATTAATGATGATTTAAATATGCCAGCGGCAATGGGAGTTGTTTGGGAAGTTGTAAGACAAGAAAAAAAGTCTCCTAAACTTGCTAATCTACTTGCTAAGTTTGATACAGTTTTAGGATTGAAAATAGAGCAACCTATCGAGAAACAACAAGAGGAAATACCACAAGAGATTTTAGATTTAATAGAAGAAAGAAAGCAAGCAAGAGTAAATAAAGATTGGGAAAAGTCAGATAGCTTAAGGAATTTGATTCAAAGTAAAGGTTATGAAGTAAAGGATACGAAAGAGGGAGTAGAAATAAGAAAGATATAATTTAAGTAAGTCAAAAGTTATAATATATAGTAAAATTCCGTTCTTTACTGGTCGGACTAATCATATAAAAGGTTTTATAATAATTCAAATATAGAACAGTTAATCTGGCTAATCTGTATTAATATGTGTCCTCCCAAACTGCGCATCACTGCATTTTACTATATATTATAACTTTAGTATCACGAGCTTAAAAGCGATATGGTTTGACTTTTATAATTAGTAATATTATAATGAAAAAAATATAGGAAAGGCGGAGTTTGAAAGATGGCAATTTTATTACCAGGAGGAGCAGGATTTATTGGAAGTCATACTGTTATAGAATTATTAGAAGAAGGAAAAGAAATTGTAATTATAGATAATTTTTTAAATAGTAATGCAAAAGTATTAGAAGCAATTAGAGAGATAACAGGAAAAGATTTTAAATTTTATCAAATAGATTATAAAAATAGAGAAGAACTAGAAAAAGTATTTGAAGAAAATGACATTGAAGCAGTTATTAATTTTGCAGGATTTAAAGCAGTAGGAGAATCGGTTCAAAAACCGATTGAGTACTATCATAATAATATTTCAGGAGCGTTAGTATTGTTAGATACTATGAGAAAATATGGTTGTAAAAAGTTTATTTTTAGTTCTTCAGCAACCGTGTATGGAGAACCAGAGAAAAATCCTTTAACAGAAGATTGCAGAGTAGGTGGAACTACCAATCCATATGGTAATACTAAATTATTTATTGAGCAAATCTTAAAAGATGTGTATACATCAGATAATACGTGGGATATTTGTATTTTAAGATATTTTAATCCAGTAGGAGCCCATGAAAGTGGATTAATAGGGGAAGAACCACAAGGGATTCCAAATAATTTAATGCCATATATTGTTCGTGTAGCAAATGGACAATTGAAAGAATTATCTGTATTTGGTGATGATTATGATACACCAGATGGAACAGGGGTAAGAGATTATATTCATGTAGTGGATTTAGCCAAAGGTCATTTAAAAGCTTTAGATAAAATAAATAAGGAAGGACAAGGTCTATATATTTATAATTTAGGAACAGGAACAGGATATAGTGTATTAGATATGGTCAAAACTTTTGAAAAAGCAACTGGTAAAAAAGTACCTTATCAAATTGCACCTAGAAGAGCAGGAGATATTGCAACTTGTTATGCCGACCCTCAAAAAGCAAAAGATGAGTTAGGATGGGAAACTACTAAAACATTGGAAGATATGTGCAGAGACGCATGGAATTACATTATGAGACAAGAGGGACAGGTTTGAATTGTCTCATAAAATTGGAAGAAAGATGTCGAAATTTGAGACATTAAACAGAAAATATAAACAACCTAAAATTCGACAAAAAAAGTGAGACATTTTAAACCTGTCCCCATTGTCTCAAAAAGGAGGAAACATGATAAACTTCAAACAAGAAATTGCCAAACAAATTGCAAAAGCAAGCAATTTGGACGAAAAAGAATTAGAAACTTACCTAGAGATACCAAAAGACGTAAAAAATGGAGATTATGCTTTTCCTTGTTTCCGTCTTGCTAAAGACTTAAAAAAAGCACCACCACAAATAGCAAATGAAATTAAAGAAAAATTAGTAGTTGATAAAACTATAATAGAAAAAGTAGAAGTGCTAGGTGGTTACTTAAATTTTTATACCAATCGACAAGCTTTAACAAAAGAAGTTTTAGTGCAAATGGCAAATAGCGAAGAGTATGGAAAGTCAGAACTAGGAAAAGGAAAAACAATTGTGGTAGAATATTCTTCTCCTAATATCGCCAAACCATTTCATATAGGACATTTGAGAACAACGGTAATAGGTTCAGCTTTATATAATATATACCAATATTTAGGATATCAGACAATTGGAATGAACCATTTAGGAGATTATGGAACACAATTTGGAAAATTGATAGAAGGTTATAAAAGATGGGGCAATGAGTACAATTTAGAAGACAAGCCGATTGAAGAATTGATGAAAATATATGTTAGAATCAATGAACTTTGCAAAGAAGATGAAACCGTTTTAGAAGCTTGTAGAGAAAACTTCCGATTATTGGAGCAAAAGGATAGCTATTGTGTAGAGTTATGGGAAAGGTTCAAAGCAGTAAGTTTGAAAGAATTCCAAAAAATCTACGATATGCTTGGCATTCGGCTTTGATGCCATGATTGGAGAATCTTTTTATATTGACAAAATGGACAAAGTTTATGAATTGTTAGAGCAAGCTAATGTTTTGCGAGAATCACAAGGAGCACAAATTGTTGATTTAGAGGATAAAGGCTTAGGTGTTTGCATGATAAAAAAATCGAATGGCTCTAGTATTTATGTCACAAGAGATTTAGCAGCAATTCGTTATAGAGCACAGACTTATGATTTTGATAAATGTCTATATGTAGTAGCTTATGAACAAGCCTTACACTTTAAACAATTGTTTGAAGTAGCACAATATTTAGATATACCAGAAAAATGCAAACAAGGGTTAAGACATGTGCAATATGGTATGGTGCGTTTAAGTACAGGAAAAATGTCGACAAGAGAAGGAAATGTCATTAAGGTAGAAGACCTATTAACAGAAGCAATTAGTAGGGTAGAGAAGGTAATAAAAGAAAAGAATCCAGAGATGGAAAATCCAAAAGCAGAAGCGAAAAAGATTGGAATCGGAGCGGTTGTTTTTCATAATTTAGCCAATACGATTATCAAAGATCAAGTATTTGATTGGGATAATGTGTTGAATTTTCAAGGAGAAACAGGACCTTATATCCAATATACTTATGTCAGAACCAAAAGTGTATTAGAGAAAGCAGAGTACTTGCCAAAGATAGAAAAAATTAATACAGAAAAATTGCTAGATGAATATTCACAAGCTATTATTAAATTAATTTATTCTTTTAAAGATACTTTGGAACAGGTGACTCAAAAAGATGAACCATCTATATTGGCAAGATATTTGATTGATTTAGCAAAGGCATTTAGCAGTTTCTATAATGAAAACAAAATTATTGTAGAAGATAAAGAATTACAAGATGCTAGAGTTTATTTAACTTATAGTGTGGGTAAGGTTTTGAAAATAGGTGCAGGTTTATTGGGGATTGAAATGCCAAATAAGATGTGATATAAGAGGTAATTGTTATAAATAAAAAATATAATTAAACTTATAAAAAAGAGTAATAAAATAGTTAAAAAAGGAAAAGAACGGAGGAATAAAAATGGCAGGAAAACATAGTTATGATGAAGAAGATGAACTACCAAAAGCATTTCAGAAAAATACAGGAGAAGAGGAATTGCCAAAGGCATTCCAAAAAAATAAAGGAGAAGAAAGAGTAAAAACAATGAGAAAAGAAGATAAGAGTAATACTAAGCACAGAAAAGAAAAAAAGAAAAAGGGAAAATTAAAATTATTTGGAAAAATAGTTTTAGTATTAGTGATTTTGTTGGCTATTTTGGTAGGAAGTATTTACTGGTTTATTAGCAACAAATTAGGAAAATTACAACAAGTAAAAATCGATGAAGGAGATTTGGGAATTTCAGAAGAAGTATCTGATAATTTATCTGGCTATCGAAATATTGCTATTTTTGGGGTAGATAGTAGAGATAATAATTTAGATAAAGGCAATAGAAGTGACTGCATTATTGTAGCAAGTATCAATAATAAAACAAAAGAAGTAAAACTAATATCCGTTTATCGAGATACTTATGTGCAAATAGAAGGTCATGGACTAGATAAAATAACACATGCTTATTCCTATGGGTCAGCTCCACTTGCTATTAAGACATTGAATACAAACTTAGATTTAAACATTAAAGAGTTTGTTACCGTTAATTTTGATTCTGTGGCAGAAGCGGTTGATAAATTAGGAGGAGTAACGATTAATGTGGAATCACAAGAAGAATTAAAATATTTAAATGCATATATCGATGAAACAGCTAGAGTAACAGGAAAATCAAATGCGAAAGTAACAAGAACAGGAAGCCAAAATTTGAATGGTGTACAAGCAGTTTCGTATTCAAGAATTCGTTATACAGCAGGAGGAGATTATAAAAGAACAGAAAGAATGAGAACTGTAATTGAAGCTATGACCAATAAGTTAAAGACAAAAAATGTAAGTGAAATGAATAGTTTTATTGATTTTATTTTACCAAAAGTATATACCAATATAACAGCAGGAGATATTTTTGCACTTATGCCAAGTGCTACTAGTTTTAAAATATCAGAAAGCATTGGCTGGCCATATAATACAAAAGGAATTACTTTAGACAGATGGTATGGTGTTCCAATTACCTTACAAAGCAATGTAAGCCAATTACATAAAGAGGCTTTTGGAGAACCAAATTATACACCATCAGAAACGGTAAAAACAATTAGCAATAGTATTGTTACTAAAACAGGATATAGTAAATAACGCTTTTTTATAAAAAAATATAGAGAACGATAAAAATCAGAGAACTATAACCGTAAAACCAGCATGAATGCTGGTTTTTAGCTTACAACCTAAAACAGGTTGCGGTCTACATAAAACGACAAAATTGTTGACATTTTGATAAAAAGAATATATAATAAAAAATAGAGATATGAATAGAACATAACGAAAGATTATATATGTGGGGATTGATAATATGAATGTGAATATGGAAAATCAAGGTGCGATATTAAACGATGATTTAATTATTACACCTAAAATAACAAGAACAATTAAGAAAACTAGTACAATAAATTACATAAAAGTAAAAAGAATATTTGATGTTATATTAGCAAGCATAGGATTAGTTTTACTATCACCAATTTTTTTATTACTTGCTATCATTATAAAAATAGATTCAAAAGGGTCTGTGTTTTTTGCTCATACACGAATAGGAAAAGATGGTAAAAAATTTAAAATGTATAAATTTAGAACCATGTATGAAAATGCACAAGATATGATAAAAAAATTCACACCAGAGCAAAAACAAGAATGGGAAGAGAATTTTAAATTAAAAGATGATCCAAGAATTACAAAAATAGGAAAAATTTTAAGGAAGACCAGTTTAGATGAATTACCACAAATTATTAACATTATAAAAGGTGATTTGTCTATCGTAGGTCCAAGACCAGTTATAGATGATGAGTTAGAAAAGTATGGAGAAAATAAAGAAAAGTTTTTAAGTGTTACGCCAGGACTTACAGGATATTGGCAAGCAAATGGTAGAAGTGCTACTACTTATGAAGATAGAAAGAAAATGGAATTATACTATATTGATCATATGTCTGCAGAATTAGATTTAAAGATATTTTTAAAGACTTTTATTAAAGTTTTCAAAGGAGAAGGAGCAATGTAGAGTAGAAATAGGAGATTGAATATGCCTAAGGTTTCAATTATTATGCCAGTATATAAAGTAGAAAAGTTTGTTGCCAAAACAATAGAAAGTGTTTTGAAACAAACTTTTCAAGATTTTGAGTTTTTTGCAATTGATGATGGCTCACCAGATGACAGTGGGAAAATTTGCGATGAATATGCCAAAAAGGATAAAAGAATTATTGTAATACATAAGGAAAATGGAGGAGCCTCAGAAGCGAGAAATATAGGAATCGAAAAAGCAATAGGAAAATATATGTATTTTATAGATTCTGATGACTGGATAGAGCCAACTATGTTAGAAAACATGTATCAATTAGCAGAAAAAGGACAATTCCAATTAATTGTGACAGGCTTTTGCATGGAATATTTTGAAAAGGGAAAATACGTAACCTATAAAACAGAAGCGAAAGATATTACCTACAATCATCAAGAAGAATTTAGAAAAAATGCGTATAAATATTTTAATAACCGTTTATTAAGTCTTCCATGGAACAAGTTATACTTAACTAAAATTATTAAAGATGAAAATATTAGATTTCCAAATACGAAATGGGATGATCATCATTTTAATATGAATTATCTTATGAATGTAGAAAAAGTTGCTATTTCATCTATATGTATGTATCATTGGTATCGTTCTAGAAAAGGCTCAGAAACGAAGAATAATTATAGTGATTTAAATTTATATCAAAAAAGATTAGAACATTATAATCATATACAAAAATTATATAAACATTGGAATTTACAAGATGAGAAGAGTATAGATTCAATTAGTGCTTATTATGTAAGTAGATTATTTCAATGTATACAAGAATTAGCAGATAACTCAACTATCTCATATAAAGAAAAGAGAACTAGAGTGAAAGTGATTTTAAAGGATACAGAGACAAAAAGTGCTCTAAAAAATGCAAAATCTCTATCTACTAAATTTAAAATATTGACATTTCCTATGAAAACATATAATATTACTTTATG
>CANOYI010000026.1 GCA_947571515.1 uncultured Clostridium sp.
AATCTACTCCACGGACTTGTTATTGTTCCTGCTCTTGCTTGTACTCCATCACTTACGATCAGAATTTGATTATAATAAAATAAACTTGGTATATGTACTTCTTGATAACCTTTTAATTGATGATAGCCATCTTCTAATTTTACTTCTTCTCTTACTGTTGATTTTAATTCTATCACAACTAGAGGCATACCATTTATAAATATAATTATGTCTGGTCTTTTTTCACTATGTTCAATGATTGTATATTGGCTTATTGCCTTGAATGTATTGTTAGAAATGTTGTCAAAGTCTACTATTTTTACTGTTTTGTATCTGGTTTCTCCATTTTCTTGAATCGGTATAGAGATTCCCTCTAATATGTATTTTGTGAATTGTTTATTATTTAAAATAGTATTGTTATGGTCTAAATTTCTGATTAGTCTTATTGTTTCTTGTATTTGCTCAGTTTTAATTCCTTTATTTATTTTTTCTATTGTTTGTACTAAATCGTCTTCTAATAATACTTTTGAAAAGTCTGTTCTTTCCATTTCATATCCATTGATACATTCATATTCTAATTCTTCTAACATTTTCATTGTTACTTTTTCAAGTGTTTGTTCATCAAACATAATTGCCTCCTAAATTTGTTTTATCTTCTTTTCAACATCAATATTTATTTCATCCATCAATTTTTTATCAATGTTCATATGTGTATATTTTTTATTTTCCAAATCAAATACGCATAACTTATGTAATAAAATCATATATATAACATTATATTTATACTTATATTTACTACTTTCTAAAATAAGAGTTTCTAACTCATTTTTTATTTTCTTATCATCAACATATATTGTAGCAAATATAAATAATCTATTATCTTTAAATAGATAAAAATTATTATTTAATTTTTTAATTTTATTTATAAATTGTCGATTTATTTTTTCAAAATTATTATCTTGTGAATATATAAGATAAAAATATTCATCTCCTATATCAATCATACTGCTTTTTAAGTTTAACATTTGAGCTGTTTCTTTAGGAATAGCATATCCTCCATTTTTAATATATCTCTTCCTAAATTTATCTCTATCTTTAATTTTATTTTTATTAATTTTTTCTAACTCTGAAAAAAATTTTTTTGAATCATCTACTATTGTAACTTCTAACCCAATATTTTCATTGTAATTTTTCCAATCAGGGCTTTCACTTTTAACAAAATTAGTAATATCTAAATTTAAAAACTTGTTTAATATCTGTAATGATACTAATTCTTCATATGATACTTTTTCATTATCCATAAATATTTTACCTTCATTTAAATCACAATTTGTCTGACTAATTTGTTCAATAATTTACTATATCTTCAAATTGATTTTTTTCTGGATTCCACCATCTTGATTTTAAAGTATTATTAGTTTTATCTTTTTTTCCTTCATATACACTATGACATTCTGGACAAACAAAAAAGAAATTATATGACTTATCTCTTAATGTCTCAAATTCTCCATACATAGAAGAATTGCAATATCTACATATTTCCATAGTTACATCTCCTTAAATTTCTATTTTATGCAAATCTATTTCGCCATTCATTAGTTTTGATAGTAATGTATCTCGTAATTGTTCTAAATTTTTGTTTTCAAAACAATTTTCTCTAATTTTATAAAATATTGGTTTTATAATCGTATTAAATTTTTCCATAATTGTTTGAGATGGAACTAATATTTTAAAATCTTCTACATTTCCCTTATTTATATGTTGCTGTGCTCCTCCTGTTTGGTTTTTAATAATTTCCTCAATATTATTTAAAATACTTAAATAAATATATTCATTACTTAAATAACTTTTAGAAATAACACCTACAACAGATTGATTTGCACAAGTATCTATTTCTAATCTGCTTACTTGCCCCAATGTTGCCCCTGTTATTGCCAATACAGTGGCTCCAACTGGTAATAAAGTTGTAGAGGATTTCTGTAATCCTAAATCAGTAATCATTTCACTAGGTTCTAATATTCTAAATTTATTAACCTCACCAGAGTTTATCCAATTAACATTTCCATTCCAATATTCTTCTTTAGCCCTGCTAGGTGTGCCGCCTAATATGCAGTTTGCATAATCCTTTAAATATTTAAAATTCCAATCAGGATAATCTTTAGTTTCTGATACAGAATGTTCAACAAACCATGCTCTGTATAGAGAATTTAAGATCTCGTGCAAATTATTATTTATCTGATTATTTAATTCTATTTTGTTATCAATATTAGATAATGTTTTTCCAATTTTAACTTGTTCTTGATAACTTGGTACTAGCATCTCTGTATTTTTTACAACATCTAATTGAACTCTTTGTCTACCTGATGTTCCTGTCATTGATTTTATTGCTATATCTCTAAACTTTGGACTAATAGCTAAATAAAATATAAAATCTTCGTCAGAAATATCTCTTTTACTTCTCATAACAATATACTCAGTTGATCCAAATCCAACTTCATTTTCATCTAATATTGTAACTTTTGATGTTTTTCCATTTTCTAAACATGGTGTAATTCTTGCTAGTAAAGTATCGCCATTTCTGAATTTCATGCCTCCGTTATATTCTTCTAAAGAATATGATTTTATGTATTTTGTAAAACAATTTAAATTATCCATAGGTATTTTTTTAACTAATCGCTTTTTAGCTATTTTTTCTTTAGGATTAAAGTCAATAATTTCATCTAATTTTTTATACTCCATCATGTTCACCTTCACTTATTTCTAGCTGTATTTCATAAATTAAAGTTATTAATATTTCTATGAATTTTATTAATTGTTTTGCATCGTTTTCATCTGAAATATTTATTTCATGATTTGTTTGATTTCCTTTATTTCTAATGATGTCCACCCACTTTTTTGAATTCTTGGGAATATAATTTTCTGTATCTAAATAATTAACATATTCAATAAATTTTAAATTTTCATCTGCTCCACACTCAACTGCAATATGCATTAATAACTTTCTGCAACACATATTTACTGCACTATAAGCTCCTACACTAAAACATTTTCTTGCCTCATTATATATTTGTTGTATATCTTTTGGTATATTAACTTTAAACTCTTTACCATATAATGTTCCTGGGATTTTATTGTTATAACGGTCAAAATAAGTAGGTTTATTACATTTATGGCAAATGTATATTTCGCTTAAACCATCTTTAGTAATATATCCCTTGTCACTAGCAATTTGATTTCCACAAAAGCCACACGTGTATGATTTACTAGCTATTTCAATAATATTACACCATTCGTTCATATTTCCCACCTCCTATTCCATACCCAATAGCCTCCAAGTTCTTCCTAATCTCATCTTCCAACTCATGAGACTCTTCAAATTGTTTAGCAAGTTCAGATGTCAATGTTTTCATTTTTTCTTCAAAAGGAATTCCATCATCTTCTTGTTCTTCTGTTCCAACATATCTTCCTGGAGTAAGTACATAATTATTTTCTTTTATTTCTTCTATTGTTGTTGCTTTACAAAATCCTGCTACATCTTCATAATTTTCATCATTTTGAAAATTATGATATGTACTTGCAATTTTAGAAATATCATTTTCATCTAGTTCTCTTAACTTTCTTGTAACCATTGTTCCTAAATTTCTCGCATCTATAAACAATGTTTTTCCTTTTTGTTTTTTATTCCTATTTAGTATCCATATACTACATGGTATTGTTACTGTATAGAATAAATTTGATGGCATTGCTAATATACAATCTACTAAATCTGTTTCTATTAAATTCTTTCTAATTTCTTCTTCCTGTCCACCAGCAGATAGTGAACCATTAGCTAGTATAATTGCTGCCTTACCATTCATAGAAAGTTTTGATACCATATGCTCAACCCAAGCAAAGTTTGCATTTCCTTTTGGTGGTATTCCATATTTCCATCTTGCATCATCCACTAATTTTTCTTGTCCCCAATCAGAAATATTAAATGGTGGATTGGCTAATACAAAATCAGCTTTTAAATCTTTGTGCAAATCATTATGAAATGTATCATCTGCAAATTTGCCTAATCCCTCATTGTTAATTCCTCTAATTGCTAAATTCATTTTTGCTAATTTCCAAGTAGTTGGATTTTTCTCTTGACCAAATATGGCTACATTTTGCATTGTGCCCTTATGTTTTTCAATAAATTTCACACTTTGTACAAACATACCTCCAGAACCACAAGCAGGATCATAAATTCTTCCTTTATATGGCTCTATACATTCTACCATTGTTCTAACTAAACAAGCTGGTGTATAAAATTCTCCACCTTTTTGTAGCTCATTGGAAGCAAATTGACCTAAAAAATATTCATATATTCTTCCCAAAATATCTTTGTCTTGTGCTTCTTTATTTCCTATTTTTACGTTTGTAAATATATCTATTAATTCACCTAAATTTACATTTTTGTAATCTGGACTATTATATTGTTTAATTAACACACCTTTTAAACTTGGATTTTCTTTTTCTATTTCTTCTAAAGCTTCATCTATAAGTTGTCCAATATTCGCATCTTTAGAATGAGCATTTAAATATTCCCATCTAGCTTTTGCTGGAACATAAAATATATTTTCAGCCATATAGGAATCTCTATCTTCTTCTAATCCATATCCTTCTTCTACTAATTTTTGATACTTCTCTTCAAATGAGTCTGATATATATTTTAAAAATATTAATCCTAATACGATAAATTTATAACTTGAAACAGGAACAGCACCTCTCATTTTGTCTGCTGCTTCCCATAATTTATTTTCTAAACCTTTTAAATCTTCTTCTTTCATAATTACTCCTTAATTTCATATTTATAATCCAATGACATTTTATCATAAAAATCTCTTTTTCTCAATAAATTTTCCAATATTTTCAAGCATTTTGTCGAAATATATCTAATCAACACTAATACAACTAACCTCCACCTTATCATCCAAATATTTCCTAACAAACTCAACACAATTATCCAAACAAACCACTCTAGTCTTAGTACCATCCATCAAACTACTAGTCGCCTGAAAATTAATATAATCCATAAGATAAAAATTAGCAAAAGGCATATAAAAAATATAAGTATACACATCATTTTCCTTAATATAATAATCATCAAAAAAGCTCTTAGCTTTCAAAGATATCAAATCATTTCCAAAAATCTCTTGCACCTTATTTCTCATAAACTCTTCGTTTTTAATCATTCTAAAAATTGCCCAAGCCTCATTATTATAAGGAATTATATAAGATTCTTGATATCGAATATCCTGAAACTTAGGTTTATACAAATATTTATCATCTTCTGTAAAAACAATTAATCCTTTAAATTTGCTTTTATTTCGATTAGTTTCTTTATCAATATACTTCAGTTCTCTTGGTGTAATATCTTTGTGTAAAAAATACACAATATAAGACCTTTTATAAAAATCTTCAAACTCTTCATTCCATTGTTTTTCTTCTCTTGACATGATGCCCACATATCGATTACCTCTTTTGGTATAAGTATTTACATCACATTTCCAACTAGGTTCAAAATACCAACCACAAGATTTTACTTTACAAGCTATATCACTAATTCGTTCCATTCTCTTTTTATACGTTTCATCTCTATTAATATTTCGGTATCCTAATCCTATCTCACTTAAATAACGTTTTCCTTTTCTACTCAATACAACTTTTCCATATAATCGTTCAATCATATCACCTTTGGCTAAACTTGCTAATCTATTTTTGTAATAATATTCTGACTGATATAATAGTTTTACATTTTCATTTGTGATAATTCCATACTCAGCTAAAAACAAAATCAATTCTATATCTCTACTTCTTAAACAAACTCGCTTTTCTTTTTCCACTTAAATCACCTCCTTGCTTTTTATCATTTCTACCTATCTTCCAGCTTATCTCTATGCGACTGAAGACACAAGATTACCATCTTGTGCCTCCAGTCGCCCTTACATTTATTATCCTGTACGTTCTGTACCGTAATCCTTACCTATGTACGACTTGAATTTCAAAAAAATAGTAATTTTTCCTTATTTATTGCCATTTGCATCTAGGTATTAAAGTGTGATTTTTCAAAAGTTCAAAAAGTATGATAGATTCCATATATTTTAAATTCTAAATAATCACACTTTTTCAAAATATTTTTCTGGATTTAGGCTACTTACTTTTTCAATATTTCTTTTTTCTGAAATAAAAATTTTAATGTAATTTTCTTTTCCCTTTATACCTTCTAGCATATAACTGACAAAATTTATATTATCATCCGAAATTAATCCACCATAAACAAATCCATTCAATATATATCTTAAATCTCTATTGTCGATATCCCAATTATCTCTAGGAATACTTACTTGAACTCGTACAATAACTTCTTTGTTAGCAAATAGTCCATTATATTTCTCTCCAATTAATTGGCAAGTTCTTTCTAATCTTTTGTTATTATAGGGTGTTCTAACTGGTGGCAATAATTCATAAATCTTTAATTTCAAAATTTCATCTGAATATTCATCTTCGTAATCACTAATCCCTTCTTCTGTTCCTGCTAGGGGATAGTTTGGTAGCATTGGCCTTTTTAATTTAATACATTTATAGATTACATTTCTAAAAAGTTCTGTTTTATATAACACTTGATAAATATTGCTTTCATTTAAATCATTTTGCTTAAATTCCTTTATAGCAGTTTCAAATTCAATTAGTCTTTTTCTAAAGTTTTGTCTATCACATGTTGCAATTCTTTTTTCTAACATTGTAATTCCTCCCTTCGAGCTATTTTCTCATTTTTAGTTTAAGAAAGATTTATTCTCCCTCAAACTTTCCTTTCTTCTTTTATTCCATCACTATAAATAGCTACATTGTTTTCAAAATTAATTCATTCTATAATCATTTCCTTTGCATTCCACTCTATAGCACATTTGATATAATCTTGATATTATAGAATTAGTTGTTTCACATACTTTATTAGGTATGCTAAGTCTTTGTTTTAATTGATTCAATTCATAATTAGTTGTAATAATAATTGGCAATTCATTTTTCATTCTTTCATTCACAATTACAAATAATTTAGACAACATCCAATCATTCATAGTTTCAATACCCAAATCATCTATCATTAATAAATCCACTTTTGTATATAATTTTGTTAATTCTAGTTCTGTATGTTCTTGATAACTCTTGCTATATTTTTCTACTAAATCGGTTAATGTTCCAAATATAATTGGTGTATCTTGTTTTCTTAATTCATTGGCAATTGCTGTTGCTATATGCGTTTTTCCTGTACCATTTTTGCCAACAAATATAATTCCAGTTTTTGCATTGGTAAATCCTTGTATAAACCTTTGTGCTACATATTTCATATTTTTATTTGTTTCATTTACAATAAAATTATCTAAAGTTTGTTTTTTAAATTGTTGTGTTATAAAATCTGTTCCATAATATTGTTTGATTTTTTTATTAAATTCTTCTTTTCGGTACTTTTCAAAATCTTCCATTAATTGTTTTTCTTTTTCTGCTTCTAATTTCTTTTGTTCTTCTATTGATTTACTACAATTACATTTTTCATTTTGTAAAAAAATATGAATACTTTGATCTACTGGATTTAAAATTCCTTTGGGTTTTAATACTTTATTACAAGAGGGACATTTTCTTTCTTTTGGAATAGATGTTGCTATTTTATAACCTTTTTGCAATATTTCTTCTAAACTATATAAAATTTTTAAATTGTCTTGGACTTTCACTTGCATTTTTCTCACCTCCTGCTTCTGTTTTTGTTTCTTCTTTTAATTCTTTTTCTCTTTCTGTTTCCACATTTTTAGTATTTTCTGTGGATTGTTTAGATGGCTTAATTCCTTTTTCTTGTAAGTTTTGATACTTATTCCAATTTTTAATTTTATAACCATATTCATCTTGGATTATCATGCTATTTCACGGAAAATATCGAGTGCTATTCTGATACTTTCCTGGTTTCTACTCATATGATGTGCTAGTGTTTCTATGGTAAAAAACTTATTTTCACTAATCTTTAAGTAACCTCCAGATTCACAATTTGCTGCTATGGCTAAACAATGAATAAAAATTACAATAAGTCTATCGCCATCTTTTCTTCTTTTAATTTGTTTGATTTTTTCATTGTCAAAAAAGTTGTTGTAAAACTTAAACCAATATCTTTTTCCTCCTTTCGCCAAATTAAATTCCTCCTTTGCTGTTTTTTCTAAAAGTTCGACCAATCATATTTGATCTTTTCTTTTTTTGGTTCTTCTAGACTGTCTTGTATATACTGGTCTAGAATTTCTTTTGTAAATAATGTTTTAGATTCAATTTTGTAATAAGGTATTTTCTTTTCTCTTACTAGCTTTCTAATTAACCAATATGAAATACCTAAATATTGTGCAGCTTCTGTAGAATCTAAAACCCTTTTTACACCTGCTTTTTCTTCAGGTAGATTTTCTAAATTCTCATTTTTCATACGAATTCACCTCCTATTAATTGTTTAAAATAAAAACATTGTTGTTTTATTTTAAAACATTTTATTTGTATTTTTGTTTTTTGTCAATACATTTTTAAAATATTTTTGTTTTTATTGTTTACAAATTAAATTTGTTGTTTTATAATGTATTTATCAAAATATAATGGAGAGATTACAATGAATATTAGTTTTAGTGAAAAATTAAAGCAATTAAGAAAGACTAAAGGTGTTACACAACAAGCATTAGCTAATGCAATTAATGAAAAAAGATCTAGTATAGCTAATTATGAATCGAATAATGCTATGCCAGGATTCGAAATACTAAATAAACTATCTAACTTTTTTAATGTTCCTGTTGGTTATTTAACTGGAAAAACAAATTCTTTAGTTAGTGAATATGACTTTAAAAGTTTAGAAGATTATATAAATATAATCCCAAATCAAAAGCCTTTATGGATCAGAATTAAAAATCCTATTGGATATAAATCTTTTGATGGCTATGAGGTTTATGCTCCAAATGAGAAATCTAAAATAGAATTTTTTAATCCTTTAGAACAAAAGAAAAAAAATAAAAGTTCTAGAATATATTTAGAATTTTTGTCAGCTAATTCTAATTATGCAGATGGTAGAAATATTTTATATAAATCATTTTATGATTTTGCATGTAATTATGGATTTTTAGGTGAAATATTTAGTAATACAGATTCTAGGCTAAATGAAAACTTTACAATGTTTAAACCATTTGAAATAGGAATTATTGAATCAGATTTTTATAATGCTGCATTATTTCAATACGACCTACTTTATAAAAATATTGAATATCCTTATAAAGAAAAATATAAATCTATATTAGAGAAATATAATATTACTGGATATTTTGAACCAATTAACAGTTATTTAGAATTATTTAATGAAATGAGTAGATTTATAATAACTTTATCTGAAGATAATACATTACTTGACTCTATACTAGAACAAATATCATATAGAACTGGTGGTATAAGAAAAAGATTTGTAAAAACTGATTCGGGTGAAATAGTAGAAAGTATTGGTTATAAATCTTTAGTATCACTAATGTATTATGAATTATTTTTAGATATAAAAAATGGCAATATTCCTAAATATTGTTCTAAATGTCATAAATTTTACTTGCCAGATAGTAAACATATTTGTAAGAAATAATATTTTGTTCCTACCACATGGAAAGGAGGTGATGCACGTGTGGTAGGAAACATGGAAAAACGAGGAGAGAATTCATACAGGCTAAGAGTATCTGGAGGCTACACAGGAGAAGGCAAAAGAATCATTTACAAAAAGACAGTCCAAGCTAAAAACAAAACAGAAGCCGAAAAAGAACTAGCACTCTTTATATCAGAAATAGAAACGGGACAAGCCTTATTAGCAAAAAAAATGCGTTTTAGAGATTATGCTGACTTTTGGATTAACAATTATGCCATTCCAAATTTATCTCCAAAAACGTACGAACGATATAAAAGTATGCTAAAAGCTAGAATTCTCCCTTATCTCGGCAACATGTATCTAGACAAAATTCAACCAATGCAATTAATGTATCTATATCAAGAGCTAACAGAATCAACCTACACTAGAAAAAACATAACCCATAAACTATCTTCTAAAACAGTATTAGAACACCATAGAGTATTACATTCTATGTTACAGCAAGCAGTTTATTGGCAAATGATACCTTATAATCCAGCATCCAGAGTACGACCACCAAAAGCTAAAAAACCTAATATTAACTTTTATGATGATTCTCAAACGATCGCATTAATTAAGGCATTGGAAGGCGAAGAATTGAAATTTCGAGTCATTATTCTTCTAACAATTTTTACTGGCTTAAGGCGTGGGGAAGTGTTAGGACTAGAATGGCAAGACATTGATTTTAAAAATTCTTCTCTAACAGTTAGGCAAGCAAGCCAATATGTTTCTACTATTGGAATTTATACCAAAGATCCAAAAACAGAAACATCAAACAGGATGATTAGTATTCCTGAATCAATTATTAAATTACTAAAAGAGTACAAAAGAAAACAATTAGAACAAAGGCTCCAACTTGGAGATAAATGGATTAATACAAATCGTTTATTTGTTCAATGGAATGGTAGCCCTATGCACCCAGACACAATTACGAAATGGTTTAGGCAGTTCCTAGAAGATAAAAACTTGCCATATATTACATTTCATGGCTTACGCCATACACATGCAACTTTGTTAATTTCACAAGGTTTGGATGTTCGAACGGTTAGTAATCGATTAGGACATGCACAAACATCTACAACTTTGAATATCTATGCCCATGCCTTTGCGAAAATGGACAGAGAGGCATCAGATAAACTTGATAATCTTCTTTATCGAGAAGATACGAAAAAATATTTTAAAGCCAATTAGAGGCTTATCATATAAATTTACAAATAGAAATGAAAGGATAAAATTCAATGAATAAAATACGATACCAAAAAGAAGAAATCAAGACAGCATAGTTTCTGCTTAATTAACATTAAATTATTCATAAGCAGAAACTATTTGTATATTATAGAATTTTAATCAAATATATTTAATATCGAAAATTCAAAGTTTACCAAAAAACTTTTTTACATAGACTTGTGCCCATAACGTGCCCAATATTTTTTATGTAACTTGTTATAGGCAAAAATAAAAGAGTCAACAATCTCTTGCGACTCTAGTTAATTCTTTGGTTGCGGGAGTAGGACTCGAACCTACGACCTTCGGGTTATGAGTATTATCATTAATTCATATTTATGTTTTCAATTTATCATTTATAAATCGTGTATTATATTTTATCGTTCTTTTTATATTCCCATTTTTTAAATATTTTTTAGGAGGTGATTATTATCAGTTTATTTGATATTGTTAATTCTATTGATTTAAGTTTAGAAAAAAATATAAAATCTTATGAAAATTCTTTTATTGATAAGTTTATAGATGAGTTAAAAAAGAGTCTTGCTATATCAGATTCTATAGAAAAATTATCAAAACTTTCAAAAGACACTTTATTTACTTTAGACAGATATGAAGGTAATTATGCAGTTTGTGAAAATAGAACCAATGGTAAAATGTATGATATTCCTTCATTTAAAATTGATCCATCTGTTAAAGAAGGAGAAATTATAAGATTTAAAAATGGAATATATAAGTTAGATTATGAAGAAAACCAAAAGCAAACTGAAATTTCTCGTGAATTAACTAGACAAATCACCAAGTTTCGTGATATTTAAAAAGAGCATACCTTATTATAAAATTCCGAATTATCTTTTTCGTTATATGGCATAAATACCTTTTTAACTGGAAAATCATTTATTATATCTGTCATTCCTCCAATATGATCTTCATGTATATGAGTTCCTATCAAATAATCTATTTGCTGTATTCCTTTTGCGTTTAAAAATTTTAGTATTTCTTTTCCATCGGATGTATTGCCTGCATCAATTAATATAGTTTTTCCTTCACACATAACTAGTGTACTATCTGCTTGTCCTACATTAAAGAAAAATATGTTTAATTTTGAATTATCAATATTTATTTGACTATATATGTTATCTGTGTTTTTGTTTAATATTTCTACATAAATCGCACATGCAACTACTATAATTAATAATATTATCCCTAATACAATTTTTGATTTATTATTATTTTTTTGTTTCATTTTTACCTCTTTTTTAATTAAAATATGACCTTATTCTCTATCTGCTTCCTTAATTATTTTAAATAGTTTTTCATTTTTGTATATTCTTTCTCTTCCTATTTTTTCAGATGTTAAAAACCCTAATTCTACTAATGTATCCAAATATTTTTGTGCTGTTTTATCAGAAACACCTAATTGTTCTTGAATATATGGAATTTTAGTGTAGAATTCGAAGAATAACGCTTCTAAAAGTTCTTTAGAATATAGTTTTGTTCTATCTCTTAGCTCATTTTTCATAGCTAATATTTCATCTCTTATTTTATTAATTATAGTAATAGTTTCTTCTGCCATTTCTTCTATTCCTGTTAATATGTAAATAATCCATTCTTCAAAATTATTAGTATTTCTTGTTTCTTGAAATAATCTATAATACTCTAATTTGTTTCTAATTATATATTTACTTAAATATAATATTGGTGTATCTATTAAATCTTTAAGTACTAAATATAATATATTTATAATTCTTCCTGTTCTTCCATTACCATCGTAAAATGGATGAATAGATTCAAATTGATAATGAATCATTGCTAATTTAATTAATGGATCTACCATATCATCATCATTGTTTATATATTCTTCTAAATTTTTCATATATTCTAATATTTCAGACTTTTCTTGTGGTGGAGTATATATAATTTCATCAGTTGCTGTATTTTTTATTACTGTACCTAGTGTACTTCTAATTCCTGCTTGATTATGTTCTAATTTTTCTTGTATTCTTACAATTATATTTGTATTAATCATTTGTTCTTCTTTTACTAAATTATATCCTTCCCATATTGCAGTTCTATAATCTGCAACTTCCTTTGCAGCATAACTTGCATCGTTTGTCTTTACCATTGCTTTATATATTTCATCATGAGTAGTTACTATATTTTCAATTCCAGAACTTGTTTTTGCTTCGTTTATCATAATAGCATTAATCAAAATATTTTGATTTGGCATTGTTTGTGCAATTCCTTTTAATTCTGCTAAGGATCTACTGGTTCTTGATAATTGCTTTAACACCCTTTTTGTCTCTATATCTTTATTTAAAGGTAACATTTCTAATTTTTTTTCCATTTATTTCACCTCTTTATATAAATACCGGAAGTTTTTTAAATTTTCTTCCTGTATTTATATAATACCAGAATTATTTTCCGGTGTCAATATAATACCGGAAGATTTTTGCATTTTTTTCCGGTATTGTATGAATATAGGAAAATACTTCGGGTATTTAAAATGGTAATTCTATTTCATCTACTGATATATTTTTACTGTGATTTTCGGGGTTTACGGGAAATTTATTTAAATAATCTCCATATACTCTTTCTTCTGCTCCAAACACATCACATTCCATAACCTCTATAAAGGTTACTAGCTTTCCACATATTGATTTTCTTGTTTTGTTTCTGTCTTTTTCTCCTGGAAATAGCCTTCCCGCTTCTTTTAAATATTTCCATGTAGATATTTCATTTCCTGGAAATTTAATTCCCTGTACTCCATAAAACTTTACAACTTCATTAAAGATTACATTCGGTAACAAATAACATCTTTGCTTTTCTTCATCACAATATCCTACAAAAGTAGCAAATTTATTTCTCCACCTAATTCTTCTATAGCATAATAAATAGCACTTAATATTTTCATACATCTATCCTTTTCAAATTTAGATATATTTTCAAAGTATCCTTTTTCTACATAATTATGAATATTATAATATGGATTAAAGTAATTTGCTTTTCTTTCTTCTCTTCTCTCTTCTTTTTTCTTATTTTTATATTCAGTAATTACTTTATGATTTTTTTTATAATTATCTATATTTAAATCATAAATAATTTCAGCTACTTTTCTTTTCTCTTCATCTGATAAAAAATTTAAAAAATTAAATTCTGTAATAAATTTATCTTTATCACTAACTTTACTATCAATTAATACTCCACTTACTTTTAATGGTATCTCTACTTCTTTTACTTCAGACTTTGGTAATTCAATAATATCATTTGAAAAATCTAGCCCCATATTCTTTTTTGTCCAATATGCTGTAGACGGGTATGGAATATTATTTTCTTTACAAGCTTGTATTAATTTTGTATAATTTAAACCATATTTTTTAGATACACCTGTTAATGAAATTGCCCAAATTTCATCATAAAGCTTTTTCCTATCAAATTTTATTGATAAACTATCCATAAAAATCTTCCTTTCCTTCATATTTCTTTTCTTTATCTTTATATCTTCCTAGCGAAAATGCAAACTCATATAATTCTAATTCTCTTGTTCTGCATTTTCGCTTAATATAAAAAGTAAGTCATTTTTCATAGATTCAAATTCTTTTATAATAGTTTCTAAATTACTTTCAATATTTTGCACTCTGATTTCAGATATTTTCCCATATTTATAAGAAATTAATCTTTCAGCAATTATATGATATGACCAACTTTCTGAAAATCCTCTATCATTTTCCTCATTGTGTACTGCAAATCCTATAGGTAATAAATTATTTCTCATCCCTAGTGAAACTGCATTAGAAAAAATTCCTAAATAATCACCTGCAATTTGACATGTTATTTTTAATTTATTCCTTATATCATCATCTGTATATTTGCTCATAAAAAATCCTCCTTTAATATAAAAAAGCAAAATAATATTGTAATATACTTAATTACCCTTTTATTTTGCTTTTCTTATGTTTAACTCAATACCTATTATTAAGAAACTTCTTTTTTCTTCCATTCTTCTATGTATTTTTCTATATTTTTATCCCAAATTTCATAATTTTTACAATTTATTGCTCCTTTATGAATATATTGTAATAAATTATTAAATTGTTCTATTTCTAAATTGTTTTGATATGTGTATTCTAATATCTTCATATATTGCCCTATAGTTAGAGGAATAACTGGCACAGGATTTCCCATCCAACTTTCTTTATTTAAGATGAAAAATTGCCACATTGTCCTAACATTTATTCTACTTGATATAAACAATCCTGTTACCTTTGTAGTTTTATGTTTTTTTATTATATTTAATACGTGATCTATTACTGATGATGCCTCATGTTCCCATTGTAAAACCCCAGTCATTAATGATACTTCTGGTACAATAATATATTTATCATTATATAATTCCATATCTGGCGTGTTCCCTGTTCCAGGTGCAAAATTTCTAGGTGATAAATCTTCTTCAATAGTAAAGTTTCTTTTTACATCTTTTTCTCCATCAATTGCAACTAGTGATTTCCATGTGTTGCACTCTAGCCATAAAGCAGCCATATCTTCATCACCACTAACAATATCTTCAAACTTTTCAATAATCTCATTTCTAATGCTTTCAGTTTTTGAAGTATATTGAATAAATATTCTTTCATTTAAACTTGTAATTTGATCTACTAATTCATTTTCTATAACTTTAAGTTTAGTATCCTTATTTTTCTTGTCAAGTTCTTTATAGTATAAATTACTATCATACTTTAAATCAAGTCCATATTTACTATTATATTCGTCAATTTTTTCTTCTAATAATATTATTTTATCAACAATTAAATCCTTACGATTCTTTTCGTTTTCCCATGGAAGTTGAATATTATCATAATCACCAAACCAGTCCATATATTCATCAAGTTTTTCGGTTTTTATATAATCGTAATTATAGAATTTTCTTAGCATTTCAATTTTTTTCCTCGCGTATTCTGCAATTCTAACCTTAGTATAATTTCCTCTTCCAGATATATTAAATAAGCCCGTAAATCTTAATGCTCTATTGATTGCATCACACATTGTAAAATAAGTTCCTTCTGTTTTTCCCTCTAAAGAAAAATATTTTTCTGCAATTTTTCTATATAATGCATTACATTTATTACCATCTCTCTTATTTTCAAGAGACATATACTCTTCTCTAAACTCTTTTACTGCCTTTAATAATTTATCGTATTCTTTCATATTATTACATAGTAATGCAAGACTCATTTCAAAACGATTTATGTACTCTAAATCAGATACTAAATTTATTATCATTTTTAATGGAAATACTGGATTTTCTTTTGAACAATTTTTTCCATACCCAGTATTTATAGAAGGAAAATGCATTTTTAATAATAATTTTAAAAATATCTCGCTATCAAAATTACCTTTTGCAATCATTTTCCCAGATTTAGTAACTCTAACTTTTCCATCAGCGTCAATAAATCCCAAACCAAAAAATTTATATGTTGCCAAATCATTTCTTGCATTACTTTCGCTATCAGCTTCTCCATCAAAATTTCCACTCAAATATTCGTCATATGATAAATTTTTTATAGGAGACTCTTCAATATCTATTTGAGTATTAAAATAATACTGCCTTCTAATTGGGTGAATAGGCTTCATATTTTTACTTAATTTTTTTAAAGAATACTCCCAATCTTCTCCCTCTAGTTTTTCAAATGATTTAAACCACTGTATAGTTTTTATAACACTTCTTGGCTTTGTCCTCCAACCCCATGCCATGGTTTTTCCTCCTTAATAATTTGTTATCAATAAATGCTCTACATCTTTATCGTTTCTGTTTTGAAAACTAACGAGATATTTTTTATCAAATGTTTTTATCCTAAATTCTTTTGTATTATATAAATTATAAATAAAATCTGTATTTTTAATAATTAACATTATATTAGCTTTTGTATTTTTTAAATATTCGCATAATCTCACTTGATCATTCTTAGCAAACTCATTTTTTGCATATGTTGAAAATTCAGTATCATATGGAGGATCTAAGAAAATAAAATCTCCCTTTTTAGGTTTTACTTGTTTAAGAAATTTTTCAAAATCGTCACAATATATTTTTGTATCTGCCATATATTCTTTTATTTTCTTTGAACCTATATAATTAATCTTTTTTGTAAATTCTTTTCTATTGTAACTTATTCCACCATAAGGTACATTAAACTTACCATTTTTATTATATCTAAACATCGATGCATAGCAAAACTCTCTTATAAAATAAAATATCGCTGTATAAAATGGTGTACTAATGTTTAAATTCTCAGCTTCGTTATATAAATGTCTGAAATGCATATAAAATGCACTTTTAAATGCACATTCAATATTGTCAAGAGTATCTTTTGTACTCATTTTTTTCTTTTGTATTTCTATTTTATACATTCTATTCATTTTAGAAATTAAGTTTTTTACAATTTCATTTATAAAATTATCTATTTCAATATTAAATTCTGCTGATAATATTCCATTAAATTCTTCTGCATGTCTTATTACAAATGCATATATTTTGTCATCAAATTGCTGTTTAATATTTTTTATATCTTCATTATTATTTAGTTGTTTACAATAATCTCTATACATTTTTAATAGTTCATCTGCATTATGTTCAACAACACCTTCTAATAATACCCAGTTTTTATGAATAGCCTTCAAATTTGTAAAAAATTCTTTATCTTGATTTTTTATACAATTATATAAATTTATTAATTCTTCAGATTTATCATTAATAATTGAATTTTCAATATCTAAATCAAAATAAACCGCTCCGACCTCCTACAAAAGGTTCTATATATCTATCTATTTGACTTGGTAAATTCTCTTTTATGTATGGTAATTCTTTTTCTTTTCCACCAGCCCATTTTATTATTGGATTCATAAAAATAATCTCCTTTATTCCAATTACTTATTTTATATCACAAAATACTTTTTTAAACAACAAATTATGAGTTATTTTCTAATTTATTTTTGTTTATTACATGTTATCAAACATTTGTTTATTATGCAATAGTTTTTTAATATTTTTTTATTTTAATTTTTCCAAAAGAAATTATCATAAGGATAACCTGCTTCAATATATAGCTCTGTTAACTCCATCTTATACTGTTCCAACATTTCCAAATATTTTTGCTTAAATACATTTTTGCAAATCCACTCAACACCTTTACTAGAAATTACAACTTTATTATCAACTAAAAATTTATATTCTTCTAACCCACTATTACACATCTTTTTAATTGCTTTTCTAACAGTAATATCTTCCCTATTAAAATACTTACATAGTTGCTTTATCTCCATATCTTCATTCCACCAATTTTCATTATGTTCTATTTTTAGTAATTCTTCATATTGTTTAATTCTAAGTCTAAAAAAATCTATATCAGCATCTATTAAAGATTTTTCTTTTTGAAAATATACTTGTTTCAGCCAGTAATAGGCTTCAATTAAAACAAAATATTTTCTACTTCTAATTTTTTCACTTCTCCATCTACATGTTGGATGTTTTTTTATCATTATATCTATAGCTCTTCTTAAATCTAATTCTAATATTTCTTTACCATATTTAGTTGTTATTCCTAGTGCATGTAATCTCATCAAAATTTTATTGTATGATAAAAAAATACTTTCAAAAAATTGCTCTGAATCTACTTTCATTTTTTATTATTTCCTTTCTGTGCAAATATCTTAATGTTTGTTACTGAAGTACAAAATGGTTTAGTTGTTGATGGCAAATCTCTTAGATTTTCTGAGTTCACAGAAATATGGAAGCGAGATTATGGTTCAAAGGAACTCGCTCCAACTACATACAAGCGTTATTGTAGAATGTTAGAAACAAGACTTTTACCTTACTTTGGTCATTTTTACATTAATAAGATTAGACCTACTGACATTATGAAGTTTTATGACTTACTTGAAAAAGATACTCAGTTAGTTAGAA
>CANOYI010000027.1 GCA_947571515.1 uncultured Clostridium sp.
TACAGCTAACAAATCTTTCCAAAAAATAATCTAAGAATTTCTAATTTTATTTTGGTCACATTCATTATTTATTCTAAATATAGGAATTCGTATTTGAACGTGAAAGAGGCTCATTTTATACAAATACATTTTCTGCGAAAGCTTAGCTTATCCAAAATCTGTAATGCTTTTTAATAGCAAATGCCCACTAGCGGAGAAATTTGCAAAAAAGTCGAAACTTAAAAGATAAAAGTATAGACAAAAAAAATTTTTTTTGTTAAAATAAAGAAGAAATTTTGGAAAATAGGAGGAAAAAATGAAAAAGAATTTAGCATTAAAAATATGCCTAGTAGCATTATTGCTAATGGTAGTAGGTATATTATCAAGTAGCCATTCAATGGCAGCAACAAGTGAAACAGTAAAAGTAGCAGGAAAATATCATTATGACTATGCAAAACAAGTATTAGACATAGTAAATCAAGAACGAGCAAAAAATGGAAAATCAGCATTGAAAATGACAAAAGGATTATTTGAAACGGCAAATCAACGTGCAGCTGAACTTGCAGTGACTTATGATTCTGGACATCTTAGACCAGATGGAACACAGTGCTTTACAGCATTTCCAAGCGGAAACACAACAATGGGAGAAAATATTGCTATGGGACAAATTACCCCTGAACAAGTAATGAATGATTGGATGAATTCGGATGGACATAGGAAAAATATTTTAGGTATAGCAGCAAATTATACTACAATAGGGATTGGATGTTTTGAACAAAATGGAATATTACACTGGGTTCAATGTTTTGGAAATGCAGGTACAGAATTGACATCATATCCTGCCAATCAAACAAAAACGGTAACAGTTCCAGTAAAACCAGGTTCAGTAGAATACTATTTAGATAGCAAACAAGCAACAGTAGAAAAAGGAAACAACATAACACTTACGATAAAAGGAAAACATGCGATAACAGGAGGATTCAAAACAGGAGAAATATCTTTTGCTTGCGATAATAAAGACTTTACTTGGAAAAGTGGAGATGAAGGAATAGCAACAGTAGTAAATGGAGTGGTTACAGCTAAAAAGTCTGGAAAAGTAAATATTACGGCAACAAAGGGAAATACTAAATTAGAATGCCTTGTAACAGTTGCACCAGCACTAGAAAAAATCGAAATAAGTGCAGCAGAAAGTAATGAAATAAAAGTAGGACAAGGGGTACAATTTGATGTTGTGTACTTACCAACAGACGCCATAAATCATCCAGTTGCTAAATGGGAATCTAGTGACCCAAGTATTGCAACAGTAACCAATGGAATGGTAAAAGGACTAAAGCCAGGAACAGTAACCATTACAGTAAAAGCAGGAGGATTTACAGCAACACGTGAAACAACAATAGTTGTAGCACCTGAAACAACTGAGACAGAAACAACTACAACTGAAACAGGAACAGAAGGAACACAAACAAAACAAGAAGGACAAGAAGGAACAGAAACTAAGCAAGAAGGAAAAGATGAAACAGAAACAAAGCAAGAAGGGCAAGAAAAAACAAAAACTAAAAATAAATTAGATCCAGAACCTAAGACAGGTACTATTAATACATATGCATTTATAGCAACCCTATTAACTGTTTCTATATTAGGTATTGTAATCTATACAAAAAAAATATATAAATAAAATGAAAGGGAAGTGAAATATCTTCCCTCTTTAAGTAGATAAGGTAGGCAAATATGAGGAATAAAACGAAAAAGCATAAAGAAAAAAATAAAAAAAATTTAATCATAGTATCCATTATTTTTATGATATTAATTCTATCTTGTATAGGATACATAATTTATGACAAGATAAGTCAAATTAGAAATCAAGCTATATATGATGAAATAAACACTAACATAGAAGTATCACAAGATATGGGAAATAATATAACTGAGAATATGAAAAAGGTTATTAGTTTAAAGCAACAAAATGAAGATGTAAAGGGCTGGATACAAATTGAAGATACTATCATCAATTATCCAATTTTACAAACAACAGATAATGACTATTATTTAAATTATACTTATAAAAAAGAAAAATCTAAATATGGTTCTATTTATGCTAAAAATGAATGTGATCTATTAGACAACAATTCAAATGTAATTATATATGGGCATAATATGAGGAATGGGCAAATGTTTAATACATTATTAGATTATATAAATGAATCATTTTACAAAGAACATAAGACAATTAAAATAGCGACTGAAAAGGAAGAAAGTAATTATTCGATTGTTGCAGCATTTAAGTCAAGAATATTCTACCAAAATGAAAAAAATGTTTTTAGATATTATAATTATACAAAGTTTAATAATGAAGATGATTATAACGACTTTTTAGAAAATTGCAAAAAAATGCAATTATATGATACAGGCGTATCAGCAGAATATGGAGAACAACTTATAACATTAATAACTTGTGAGTATTCACAAGAAAATGGTCGAATGATTATTGTTGCCAAGAAAGTCGAAACTTGAAACACAATAAAGATTGACAAAGAAAGTGAAAAATAGTATTATTACATTGTGGACATTCTTAAAGAGAGGGGAACAAAAATGGCAATTCGAAATTTAAGATTAGAAGGGGACGAAATCTTAAAAAAGAAATCAAGAGAAGTAGAAGTGATTGACGAAAAAATACAGATTTTAATAGATGACATGATAGAAACTATGCATAAATACAATGGTGTAGGACTTGCAGGAGTACAAGTAGGCGTTTTGAAAAGAGTCATTGTCATTGATTTGTATGATGATAAAGGACCTATTGTAATGATAAATCCGGTAATTCAAAAAACAAAAGGAGAACAAGAAGTAGAAGAAGGATGTTTAAGCTTTCCAAATCAATTTGCTAAAGTGGTCAGACCAGAAGAAGTGATAGCAGAATATACAGACAGAGAGGGAAAAAGAATGAGAGTCAAAGCAAAGGAATTGTTAGCTCAAGCAATTAGTCATGAAGTAGATCATCTAAATGGAGAAGTATTTATGGATAAAATTATACCAGGTACTTTAGAGTATATTGAACCAGAGGAGAAATGATTTATGAATATTATTTTTATGGGAACGCCAGATTTTGCAAAAAAAAATTTGGAGGCAATTTATAAAGCTGGACACAATATTGTAGGAGTTGTAACAAATCCAGATAGACCAAAAGGGAGAGGAATGAAACTACTTCCATCAGAAGTAAAACAATTTGCTTTGGAAAAAGGATTAAAAATATATCAGCCATTAAAAATAAAGAAAAACCAAGAATTCCTAGAAGAAATAAAACAATTAAATCCAGATGTTATTTGTGTAGTAGCTTATGGCACCATACTTCCCAAAAGTATATTAGAAATACCTAAATATGGATGTATTAACGTACACGCATCTTTACTTCCTAAATATAGAGGAGCTGCACCAATCCAATGGGCAGTTTTAAATGGAGATAAAACAACAGGAGTAACAACGATGTATATGGACAAAGGAATGGATACAGGAGATATTATTTTAAAAGAAGAAGTAGAAATAGGACAAAATGAAACGACAGGAGAATTATGGGATCGACTTGCTAAAATAGGAGGAGAACTTTTAGTAAAAACGTTGGAACAAATTGAAAAAGGAACAGCACCAAGACAAAAACAAGGGGAAAACTTTACCATAGCACCAATGCTATCTAAAGAAATGGCGAAAATTGATTGGAAAACTAAAACAGCACAAGAAATTAAAAACTTAGTAAGAGGTTTAAATCCCATTATGGGGGCTTATACCTATTTAAATGGTAAAAAAATAAAATTCTGGAAAGTAGACATAGTAGAGGATCTAGACGTCGCATTAGAAACAACAATTGATTCTATAAAAAATGGAACCATACTCGTTTCTGATCAAAAACAAGGACTATTTATAAAAACAAAACAAGGAATTTTAAAAGTATTAGAAATTCAAGGAGAGAATGCTAGAAGAATGCCAATTGAAGATTTCTTAAGAGGAAATCAAATCCAAAAATTTGAAGTATTTTGTGACAAGAGGGGCGACCCTTTTTGTCACAAGCAAAAATGATACAATTTAGAACGGTTCATCTTGTTTTTTTTGTGACAAAAAGGGTCGCCCCTCTTGTCACAAAAATGAAAATTTAGTGAAAATGGTTGTAAAAAAAAGAAAAAATTGATATACTTATATAAATTGAAGTATATCAATTTTTTTGGTATGCAAAGGAGGAGTGAAAATATGAGTGAAGAAAATCAAGAAAAAGGTGAAATAGTAGAATTAGAAGAGGAAATAAAAACAGAAAATGAAGGCATCCAAATATCAAATGATGTCGTAGCAGTGATCGCAGGAGTAGCAGTATCAGAAGTTTCAGGCGTAGCTGGTATGGCAGGAGGATTTGCAGGAGGAATATCAGAAGTATTTAGTGGAAAGAAAAATCTAGCCAAAGGGATTAAAGTAGAAGTGTCAGGATCACAGGCCAAAATTGATGTCAATATCATAGTAGAATATGGTTCTAGAATTCCAGATGTGGCTTTTGAAATTCAAAATAGAGTAAAAAAAGCAGTAGAAAGTATGACAGGACTAAATGTAGAAGAAGTGAATGTCCATGTACAAGGGGTTAATACTGACCGAGCAAAAGAAGAAAAACAAGTAGAAGTTTCAGATGAAATAGAAAACGAAGATGATTAAAAAATGAAAAATAGTAGGAGGAAATGAAATGAAATTTTTAGAAAAAGTTACACTAATTATTTATTCTAGTATCATGTTTATCGTATCGATTATTCTATGTTTATTGGTATTTGGATGGTTAGATACAGGATTAGTAGGAGATATCATAACAACAGCAATCGTAGGGGAAACATCAAGCAAAATAGTATTAGGAGTAAGCGTTATATTTATTTTGTTATCGATTAAATGTATCTTTTTTGATAGCAATTCGAAAGAGAAAACCACAGAAAAGCAAGGTATATTGCTAGAAAACGAAAGTGGAAAATTGATGATTTCCAAAGAAACAATTCAAAATCTAGTGAATTCCGTGGCTTTGAATTTTCAGAGTGCAGAAGATGTAACAACGAAAGTGGAATTGGATAAAGAGAATAATGTTAAAGTGTTTGTAAATTTGATTGTGAATGAAGAAGCTGTTATTAAAGATTTGTCAGCTAATTTGCAAGCAAGAATAAAAGAAAAAGTAAAAACAGCAACTGATTTAGAGGTTAAGGAAGTAAATATTACAATTAAAAAGGTTGCTCCAACACAACAAGAAACAGAGTAGAAGTATTATTTTTAATTGCCAAAACATTTATGAAAAATATCTTTTTCTTACCTCAGGTTGGTTCAATCATATACAAATATTGTTTTGGTATGTAAAGAGAAATAAAACGGAAAGGAATGTGATAGTGATGAACCTAAAAGATTTTTGGAACAATTATAAAGGAGCAATCATAGGAATCGTGGTAGCTATCTTAATTTTAATTACAAGATTACACGATCTAATTTTAGCGATTGTAGTTCTAGTATTAGGGGCATTAATAGGAAATTATGTACAACAAAATAAAGAAGATGTAAAAACGAAATTGAAAACATTTATTGATAAGATGTAAAACAATATAAAGGGGGAAGTGTTAGTCTTTTAGATTAACATAAATTAACAATGAATAGAACAGCCATTAGAGAACAAGCTTTTAAATTGATATATAGTTTAGAAATACAAAAACAAGAAGAATTAGAAGAAGCCATAGAATTATACGAAGAAAGTAATGAAATAACAGACGAAAAAGCAAAAGCTTATATAGCAGATGCTATTTTGGGCATTGAAAAAAACCAAGATAAAATTATTCATCAAATCGAAAAAAATTTAAAGTCAGACTGGAAACTAGAGAGAATTTCTAAAATTGATTTAGCAATTTTAAAATTAGCGATTTACGAATTAAAATATACAGACATACCATTTAAAGTAGCGATTAATGAAGCAGTAGAATTAGCTAAAAAGTATGGAGAAGATTCTTCTAAAAATTTTGTCAATGGTGTTTTAGCAAGTGTAATCAAGGAATAAGAGGTAAGAATATGAAGTATGAAGAGATGGCAGTAACCGTTTCAGACTTAAATCAATATATCAAAGATAAAATAGCAGAGGATGAATATTTAAATAATATTCTAGTAAAAGGGGAAATTTCTAATTTTAAGAACCATTATACAGGGCATATGTACTTTACACTAAAAGATGAAAAAGCATTGATTAAGTGTGTGATGTTTAAGTCCTATGCCCAAAAGTTAAACTTCATGCCAAAAGATGGAATGAAGGTATTTCTTTTTGGAGCAGTTTCTGTTTTTGAAAGAGATGGTGTCTATCAGATCTATGCTAAAGCAATGGAGCAAGATGGATTAGGAGATTTATACACCAAATATCAAGAATTGAAAAACAAATTAGAAGAACAAGGCCTATTTGAGGAAGAACATAAAATGCCAATTCCTAAAGTGCCAAAAGTAATAGGTGTGCTAACTTCACAAACAGGTTCTGTTATTAGAGACATTATTAATGTATCCACTAGAAGAAATCCCAATGTTGTGATTCGTTTGTTACCAGTTCCTGTGCAGGGAGAAGGAGCAGCTAAAAGAATTGCAGATGGCATCGAATATATGAATCGAAATAGGTTAGCAGATGTATTGATTTTAGCAAGAGGAGGAGGCTCTTTAGAAGATTTATGGCCTTTTAATGAGAAAATTGTGGCATATAGTATTTATCATTCGGAAATTCCCATCATATCAGCGGTAGGTCATGAAACAGATTTTACAATAGCCGATTTTGTAGCAGATTTACGAGCACCAACACCATCAGCAGCTGCTGAATTGGCAGTTCCAGATAGTTATGAAGTAAAACAAAAAATTATAAATTCTCAAAATCGATTGAGAATGGCTTTACTTAAAAAAGTGGAAGTTATGAAACTAAGATATGAAAAAAGTATGTCAAGTTATGTTTTTAAAGAGCCAACCAGAAGAGTTCAAGAGAATTATATTAGCATTGATAACCAAGTGAAACGAATAGAAAATGTAATCAAGGCAAAACAGGAAAAAGAAAAAGCAAAATATGTCGAGTTGGTTGCTAAGTTAGATGCGTATAGCCCATTAAAAACCTTATCAAGAGGATATTCCATTACACAAAAGGATGGAAAGGTGATTAGGTCTCAAACGGAGCTGAAGTCTGGTGATGTGGTTGGACTTCGATTTGTAGATGGACAGATAGAGGCTAAAGTACAATAAAGTTTGATTATTCATTATAGTAGCATTTATTATATTTTTTATTTGTAACTCTTAAGCTGCATAACAGACTGTAAACCAAATTTTTTATAGAAAATTTGGTAACAGTCTATAATTTGTTGGTCCCCACGAATTGTTACTGCAGAACAATAGTGGGCTGATTGATATTTTATAAAATTTAATATGTAGAATTCAGCCCACGTTTAATTGTTCGTCCGCGAAAAATTGCAAAGCAATTTTTCTGTGGAATGCTTTTATATTCTAGGAAATTCAGAGAACTTTCCTAGAATATAAAAAACGAATTTAAGAATTGCTAAGCGATGGAAATCGCAAAGCAATTCTAGTAATTCCCATATTTATACAGTACGAAGCTTTCCTCCCGCAGGGAGAAAATTTCTACTGTATAAAAAATATAATAAACTTTAGATAAGTAAACAAAAAAGAAGGAGGTTAAAATGAGTAAGAGTTTTGAAGAACAAATGGAAGAATTAGAAGAAATTGTAGAAGAACTAGAAAAAGGAGAATTGAGTTTAGAAGATTCTGTTTCCAAATTTGAACAAGGGATAAAGATTTCAAAAGAGTGTAATAAAACATTAGAGGAAGCAGAAAAGAAAATAACGATTTTAGTGAATCAAGATGGAGAGATGAAAGAAGAAAATTTTGAAACAGAAGAATAGTAGAGGGAGGATATATTAGCAAAATGAATGATTTTATTGCATTTTTACAGAACAAATACATCTATACACCATTTTTCTTATGGTTTGGAATACAATTATTTAAATTAATTTATGATTTAGTCACGACAAAGAAATTTAATTTTAAAAGAATTATAGGAGCAGGCGGAATGCCAAGCTCTCATTCAGCAGTAGTAGCTAGTTTAGCAACTTTAATTGGAAGAGAAGAAGGAGTAGGAACACCATTATTCGCACTAGCATTTATTTTTGCTTTAGTTGTCATGTATGATGCTTGTGGCGTAAGAAGAGCAGCAGGTAAGCAAGCTGCTTTGTTAAATAAATTGATTGAAACGCCTGGATTAACAGGGGTGCAAGTATCTGAAAAGTTAGTAGAAGTGTTAGGACATACACCAGTACAAGTATTTGTAGGAGCTTTAATAGGAGTTGTAGTTGGATTAATCGTTTAAATTATTATAATAAAAGGAGGAATTAAAATGACAGACATAGAAATTGCAAGAAGTACAAAACTAGAGAAAATAGTGGACATAGCAAAAAAAGTAGAAATTGATGAGGAGGACATCGAACAATACGGAAAATACAAAGCAAAAATTTCCCAAAAAGTTTATGAAAGCAGAAAAAATCAAAAAGATGGAAAACTAATCTTAGTAACAGCAGTTAACCCAACTCCATTAGGAGAAGGAAAAACCACGATATCCATAGCAGTAGCAGATGGACTAAGAACGATTGGAAAGAATTCGATTTTAGCATTAAGAGAACCATCTTTAGGACCAGTTTTTGGAATCAAAGGAGGAGCAACAGGAGGAGGAAAAGTTCAAATCGCACCAATGGAAGACATTAACCTACACTTTACAGGGGACATTCATGCCATAACAGCTGCTAACAACTTATTAGCCAGCTTAATTGATAACCACATTTACTATGGAAATCAATTGGGCTTTGAAAGAATTGTTTGGAAAAGATGTGTAGACTTAAATGATCGACAACTAAGACAAGTAGAAACAGGTCTATCAGGAGAAAAGAAAATTGTTCCAAGAAAGGATAAATTTGATATAACAGTTGCTTCAGAAATTATGGCAATTGTATGCTTAGCAAGTGACTTAAAAGATTTAAAACAAAGATTAGGAAATATTTTAATTGGCTACAACAAGCAAGGAAAGCCAATTTATGCAAAACAATTAAAAGCAGAAGGTGCAATGACAGTATTATTAAAAGATGCCCTAAAACCAAACTTAGTACAAACTTTAGAGCATACACCAGCCATTATTCATGGAGGGCCATTTGCTAATATCGCACATGGATGTAATAGTATCACAGCTACTAAACTAGCCTTAAAATTAGGAGATTATGTCATAACAGAAGCTGGATTTGGAGCAGACTTAGGAGCTGAAAAATTCATTGATATCAAATGTAGAAAAGCAGGAATTAAGCCAGATGCAGTTGTATTAGTGGCAACCATAAAAGCCATTAAATATCATGGTGGTGTAGAAAAAGATAAAATACAAGAAGAAAACATAGAAGGAATTGAAAAAGGAATTGACAACTTATATCGTCATATTGATAACTTAAAAAATAAATTCGGATTAAATGTCATTGTGGCTTTAAATCGATATGTACAAGACACCGAAAAAGAAATTGAATTCTTAAAAGAAAAATTAGCAGAAAAAGGTGTTGAGTTAAGCCTAGTAGAAGGATGGGCAAAAGGTGGTGAAGGAGCGAAAGACATCGCTGAAAAATTAGTCAAATTAACGGAACAAGAAGAACCTAATTTTACCTATATGTATGAGCTAGAAGACTCCATTCCAACCAAAATAGAAAAAATAGCAACTAAAATCTATGGAGCAAAAGGTGTTGATTTTTCAGAACAAGCGATTGCCGAAATCAAAAAAATAGAAGAACTAGGATATGAAAAATTCCCAGTATGTATTGCCAAAACACAATACTCTTTTTCAGACGATGCCAAAAACTTAGAATGTAAAGGAGATTACAAGATTACCATTCGAGACATTCAACTAAAAACAGGAGCAGGATTTGTGGTAGCGTTAGCTGGAAAAATTATGACTATGCCAGGTCTTCCAAAAGTACCATCAGCAGAAAGCATAGACATTGATGAAAACGGAGAAATTGTAGGAATATTCTAATTGGAAGTAATATAGTGGAAAATGCCGGAAATTTAAGATCTGGAAATGTTAAGATAGGAGGAACACAATGGAAACCATCCTTGCCAAATCAAGAAAAATTTCAAAGTGCTTTGGATAACATAAAACAGATAGAAAATCCAACAGAAAGAGCGATAGAGATTATGGCATATACGATGAAATCACAATTATTTTGGGATGGAAATAAGAGAAGTGCGATGTTATTGGCTAATCACGAAATGATAAAAAATGGAGTTGGAGTGATAACCATTCCAATTGATAGAAAAGAAAAGTTTGGAGAAGAATTAATAAAATATTATGAAATAGATGATATCAAAGACTTAAAACAATTTATTTACGATTACTGTGTCCCCACTGGTTCCGGGTTTTTTTGGGGACAATTGACCAAGAGGAACAGTCCTTTTTCGCACATCCTCCTTGGCTCTGGCGGTAGTCCCCAAAAAAACCCGGAACCAGTGGGGACACAAAATCAAAATAAGAGGAAATATGAATGAAAGCAAATGATAGAAATCATAAAATATTCATGGATGAATTAAAAAGAACCTTTCCTATTTATGTAGTAGGGATGGTTTTTCATGCTTTTTGTGTATGGATTTTATTCAAGATTCCCACAATTATAGGAGAAATACTAGATTTGCTATTACAAGGAAACGTAAAAAAAGAAGTGATTATGCAACAAGTATATATTCTTATTTTTTATTCTGTCTTTATGATTATACCAAGAATTATTTATAGAAATTTATTATTTAGAAGAGCTAGAATTTCAGATACTTATTTGAGAAAAAAGGTGCTAGAACACCTACAACAGGTAAAGCCAGAATATTATGATAAAGAAGAAAAAGGGGCTTACTTAGCCTATTTATCAATTGAGATATTGAGAATTAATAAATTTTTTGGAAATGCCTTTTTTAATATTTCAAAATTGGTGGTTGCTCCCATTATAGGCATTGTGATGATTGGAAAAAATGTGAATTTATGGTTAGCAGCAAGTGTGGTTCCAATTATTCCAATTGCTGCTATTTGCCTATTTAAGCTATATAAAAAATTAGACCAAGAGATAGAAAAGGCAAGAAAGGTCAATATCGAATATTCCAATCGAATCGAACAAAATACTTCTGGTTTTTCCTTAATAAAATTATATAATGAACAAGAACAGGAAAAAGAAAAATTTGAACAAGTAAATCAAGAAATGTATTTAGCAGATTATCAAATTGGAGTCGTTAAAAATAAAATTGATAATGTGATTAATATTGTGTATGGAACTTGCTATTCCATTGGATTTGCACTTGGTGTCTTTTTGATACAAAAAAATATGGTGACCGTGGGAGAACTGACGGTTTACATTGCTTGTATCACACGTGTTTTAGGAGAAATGAATAGTGCTATCAAACCATTATTAGATGGCATTGCTTATTTCAAACAAGCGAAAAGAAGATACAATTATTTTTACAATTTAGAGACTTACAATCAAAAAGGGAAAGAACTAGAAAAAATCGAGAAAATAGAAATCAATCACTTAACCTATCGTCATACAGAAAACAGCAAACCAGCCATTGAAGATATTACCATGCAAATTCATAAGGGAGAAAAAATTGGAATCGTAGGACAAGTGGGAAGTGGAAAATCTACCTTAATGAATATTTTAGCGGGCTTTTACGAAATTCCTGATAATACCGTAAAAATCAATGGCATTGATAGCAACCAATATAAGAGAGAAAGTATTTTTAGTAAGATTGGATATGCCACGCAAAAAAGTATTATTTTAGATGAAAATATCAGAAATAATATTGACATGAAACAAGAAAGAAAGCAAGACGAAATCGAAACAGTTGTTAGCAAGTCAGAATTATTAGAAGATATCGAAAAAATGGAAGAAAAGTTTGATACTAAAATAGGAGAAAATGGTTCCAAAGTTTCTGGTGGACAAAAGCAAAGAATTCAGATTGCACGAACTTTACTAGAAATAAGAGATGTCAACATTTTTGATGATAGTTTATCTGCTTTAGACAGTGAGACTGAAAAAAAGATATTACAAGCAATGGAAGAAGTAGTAGGCGATAACACGCTAATTCTTGTTTCTAACAAAATTAGTATGATGGAGAATATGGACAAAGTATATTTATTAATTGACGGAAAGATTCAAGACTGTGGAACCCATCAAGAATTGTTAGAAAACAATGAATTGTATCAAGAATTAAGTCAATACGAGAAAGAGGGTGAATTGCTATAAAAAGTATCCTAAGAAAACATTGGAAATCTTATTTTTCTATTAGTATTTTATTGATTTTGTGTAATACTTTAAGTACCATTCATCCTTTTATTATGAAACAGATTGTAGATGTTGATTTTCAAGCCAATAATGTACAAACCATTTTGTTAAAATTAGTTTTTGCCTATACCTTGGTTCATATTGCTTGTGCCATTTCCAAAAATGTAAGAAACGTAAAAGTGAATATATTAATGGCAAAAATGTTAAGAGATATCAGAGAAAAATTATTTGATAAAGTATTAAAATACAAAATGAAAACTTTTGAAAAATACAATTCAGCACAACTTTATACCAGACTTACCACTGATGTAGAAGAATTGTTTACTTTATTTTTCGGTGTTTTAAATGTAATTGTAAATGATTTAGTATATTTACTATTTATGGTCATTATGATGTTTTTTGCTGAGATCTCATTAGCATGGATTGGTTTTGCTACAATTTGTGCGATTGGTATATCAACGATGAAATTTACGAATGTATTAGGTAAGTTAAATCGAAAGATATTAAAAAGAAGGGACATAGAAAATAGAGAGTTTTCTGAATTTTATAATAAAAATAAATTAACTTATTTGTATCAATTACAAGAGAAAAATAAAGAGAAGTCTAACTACTTATTTGAGGAAGAACTTAAGGTAAGGAAAAAGTATATATTTGTTCATAGCTTTACTTATTGGGTATTAACCCTATTAGAAGCAATAGGAATATACAGTGTTTTGTACTATGCCCTAAATATCAATGTTTCCATATCAGTTGGTAGTTTGTATTTAATTTTATTTTACATCAAAGAATGTAGAAGTCCATTAAGTGAGATATGTGACCAATTAGAAGAAATTCAAACTTGCTTGGCATCGTATCAAAGAGTAAAAGAAATTTTGCAAGAAACAGATTTGGAAGATTTATCAGATGGTGAAGATATAGACACAGTGAAAGGGGATATCGAATTTCAAAATGTATGTATGAATTATGATAAAGAAATGGTTTTGAAGGATATATCTTTTGTGATTAAAGAAGGAACAAGAGTAACCATTGCAGGAAGAACAGGAGCTGGAAAATCCACCTTAGTCAATGTGTTGATGAAATTATATGATATCAAAAGTGGTAAAATACTAATTGGGAACAAAGACATCCATAAAATTTCAACCAAAAGTTTAAGGAATAATATTTCTTATATTTCACAAACTCCATATATCTTTGCAGATACCGTAAGAAATAATATCCGATTAGGAAAGCAAGAAATAACCGATGAACAAATTATAGAATTAGCCAATGAAATTGGTGCAGATCACTTATTTGAAAAACTACCAGAAGGATTAAATACTAAAATAAAAGCCAATGAAATGTCTTATGGCGAATTGCAGATGATTGCTTTTATTCGTGCGATTTTACATCATGCCAATATTTATATCTTTGATGAGCCGACTTCCAATATCGACCTAAAGACAGAAAATATGATTCAAAAGGTGATTGACCATATTTCAAAGGTGAGTACAGTTATTATTATTGCTCATAGAAAGTCTACCATTGCTAGTTCAGATAAGGTTATTTATTTAAAAGATGGACAAGTAGATATGATAGTAAATAAATAGTCCAAAATGTCCCCACTGGTTCCGGGTTTTTTTGGGGACTACCGCCAGAGCCAAGAGGGATGTGCGAAAAAGGATTGTTCCTCTTAGTCAATTGTCCCCAAAAAAACCCGGAACCAGTGGGGACATTAAGAAGGAGATGAAGTTTATGTTAGCAAATAAATTAAATTATGGAGATACGATAGGTGTTGTTGGAGTAGCTAATAGTTTAAAGTACAAAAATAAAGAAGCATTGTTCTACAAGGCAGAGGAGTTTCTACAAAGTAAAGGTTTTAGAATAAAAAGAGGGAAATATGTTTTAGAGGATTATTATGGTTCAGCAGGGACAAGAGAGCAAAAAGCGGAAGATTTTATGAATATGTTTCAAGATGATGAAGTAAAGGCAATTATTTGTTTAGAGGGAGGAGAAACCGATAATACTTTTATTGATTTATTAGATTATGAAATAATCAAACAAAACTCTAAAATACTAGTAGGGTATAGTGATATTACGGTATTGCTACAGAGCCTATATCAAAAAATAGGACTTGTTACTTTTTCTGGACCTTGCTTTATTGGCTATGGAGAAGAGACCGCAGAAGAAAGATTTGCCGATTTTGAAAGTGTTTTTATCAATAAAAAAATACAAAAGTTTTATCAAGGAGAGAAAAAAATCATAAGAGAGGGGAAGAATAGCGAGATTGTTGGTAAATCGATTGGAACGAATTTAGGAAGTATGATGTATTTGGTGGGAACAAAATACTTTCCTGATATGACAGATAAAATTCTATTTATGGAAAGTTATCATACTTCACCAAATGAATGTCAGAGAAGATTTGAGCATCTAAGGTTAGCAGGTGTATTTGACAAAGTGAAAGCCGTTGTGATTGGCTATAATTATGATTTACAGAAAAATGGAGATAGTTACCCTCAAATGGAAGATATTTTATTGCAATATACGAAACAATATGATTTTCCTATCATAAAATGTAATGATTTTGGTCATAAAATAGCCAATAGTATTGTTCCAGTAGGCGTGCACACCAAAATAGATATCAAAAAGAAAAAGATAGAATTTATAGGAGAATTCTTGAAATAATGTCCCCAAAAAAACCCGGAACCAGTGGGGAAAATTAGAAGGAGTTTTTAAAGTGAACAATTATGATAGCTTAAATACACTAATTGATACCATAGAAAAAAATCTAGAAAATGAAATAGATTACAACGAATTAGCCAAAGTAATAGGAACATCTTCGTATGCTATGCAAAGAATTTTTACATTTCTAACGCGGAATAACAGTAACAGAATACATCCGAAAGAGAAGATTAAGTAAAGCAGCAGAAGAACTAAGAAGAACAGACCACAAAATTATTGATATAGCTATTCAATATCATTATGACTCCCCGGTATCTTTTTCCAATGCCTTTAAAAAAATGTATGGACAATCACCAGCTATTTTTAGAAAAAGCAATATAGAAGTAATTTTTTTCCCTAGAATCGAATTCAATCTAGATATCAAAGGAAGAAAAGAACTAAAATATCGCATTGTAGAAAGAGAAGAACAAACCTTTTATGGAAAAACAACAGGGGTAATAGCAGAATACGATGCCAAAACAATACAAAACTTATATGAAGAAGTCAGAAAAGATGGAAGCATAGATTTTATCATTAATCACAGTAATGGAAAAGAATTATACTATGGGATTTTTGAACCAATTTTTGAAAAAAATAAATATACGGAAAAAGGAAAGTATTATATATTAGGAACAACACCGCGAGAAGATTTTGTGGAAGTCAAACTTCCTAAATGCCAATGGGCGTGTTTTCATTTACCAAATAAGAAACAAAGCGATATTTTAAAATTGGGAAATAATATTTATGATAAATGGTTACCAAATTCAGAGTATTACTTAGTTTCTAGGTATTCAGAATTAGAAATTTATTATGAAAATGATTGCGAAATTTGCATACCAGTTCAATAACTAAATAAAATTGATACCAAAAAAATAAAGTAAGGTACTTTTATTAGAGATATAGTCTAATAAAGGTATTTTTTAATGTCCCCACTGGTTCCGGGTTTTTTTGGGGACTATCGCCAGAGCCAAGGGGAATGTGCGAAAAAGGACTGTCCCTCTTGGTCAATTGTTCCCAAAAAAACCCGGAACCAGTGGGGACGAAAGGAAATGATATGAAAAAGAAAAAATATATTTTGTTATTAATTTTATTGAGTATGATGATATCGTATTTAAGTTTGCAATCAGCAGTATATATTAGCTATGCCATTGATGGTATATTATTTCATCAGACAGAAAAGATACCAAGGTATTTGACGCAAAGTTTAGAAATGAATACGATAGAAGCACTTGTTATAATAAGTAGTATCATTATCATAATGAATTTACTAATTGTTTTTATTAAATATATCAGAGAAAGAATTACTACTAATCTTACGCTAAAAATTAGTTCTAATTTAAAGAAGAAATTGTATGCTCATATTCTAAAACTAGAGTATGCGAGCTATCAATCTTATAGCAAAGTAGAAATGTTGCAAAGGGTAAATGAAGATGCTACAGCCTATGCTGATTTTTTTAAGACACAGTTTAATTTAATACTAGATATCGTATCTTTAGGTTTTTTTATCGTAAGTAAAGGAGTTTTTTTAAGTAGTTTTATCACAATGTATTTAATGTTAACAATTGCTTTTATGTTAGCATTTGCTTTATGGTATTATTTAAAGATGACGGATAGATTGAAAAAAGTTATCAACAAAAAGAAAAAAATGTTAGGAAAAATGATAGAAAATATCAATCATTTCAAATTTGTTAGAATTTATAATCGACAAAAAGAAGAAATACAAAAATATAAAAGATTAAATAGAGAGTACACACAAGAAGATGTGAAATTTGTAGATTTAATTTTATTTTACGAAATTGTAAGTGAACATATGACCTATTTAAAAGATCCTATTATTTATCTATTAGGTGGAATTGCAATTATGAGAGGAAGTATGACACTTGGTACATTAGCGACTTTTATTTTATTAGCGAGCCAAATATTAGATTGTTTATATACCTTTGGAGAGAATTTAGAAGTACTAGATACTTTTTTGGTAGTGAAACAAAAAATTAAAAAATTAATGAATTTAAAAGAAGAAAAAGACGAAAACGATGGTTATGATTTGGATGGAGATATTGTATTTAATGATGTTTCTATCAACATTTCTCAAAAAGAAATTTTATCCAACCTAAATTTTGAGATTAAAAAAGGAGAAAAAATAGCCATTTTAGGAGAAAATGGAAGTGGTAAAAGCATTTTAGCCAAAGCGATATTGGGATTTTATCCAATACAAGGAAATATTTATTTGAATCATTATAAGAATCAACAATTAAATCCATCTAATATAAGGCAGTACATAGATTTTATTTCAGGAGAAGCAGACTTGTTTACAGGAACGATATTAGAAAATATACAACTAAATAAAGAGACCACAGAAGAACAGTTAACAAAAATAGTAAAAGAAGTGGAGATTTACCAAGATATTAAACGATTTGAAGAAGGATATCAAACCGTAGTAGGTGAGAAAGGAGTCAAACTTTCTGGTGGACAAAAACAGAGAATTTTAATGGCAAGAGCATTGCTTAGAAATAAACCGATTATGATATTTGATAATAGCTTTAGCAAATTGGACAATAAGACAAGTGATAAGGTATTTCAGAATTTAATCAAAAAATATCCGCAAACTACGATGATTTTTATTACGCATAAAGCAGAGATAGAAAATTATGTGGATAGAGTGATAAAGATGAAAGACGGAACTTCAAAAATGCAAGCTTAGTCATTTACGCAGTATTACTGGTTATGAAAGAAAATAAAAGTATAAAAATAAAAAAACGCTCGGTCAAGCTAATTATCACAGAACTTTTAAATTAATTTTATGGCACCCTTTCACGTCAAGCATGAACGATTTCCATAAAATTAATGAAAAAGTTCTAGCTCAATTACTTTCCATTCACATTTTTTGATTTTTATAATTTTATTTTTCTATATTTTAAATACTGTTTGGTATTAATCCAAATAATAAAAAAGAGGAATAAAGAGATGAAATTAAAAGATAAATACAATCAATTTAATAAAATGTATGAAGACGTTGGTTATCATAACAGATTTATTGCTTTATTTGCACTTATTGTAGTAACTGCTATTATTGATATAGTAACCATTCCTTTTATTGTAAAAGAAATATTAGATGTTAAAATACCACGGGCAAAATGTAAAAGGATTGACCATTTTTGTAGGTATCTATGTTTTTATTTTGACAATACAATGCTATATGGTTCTAAAACATTGTGAGATGAGATGTCATTTATCAAGATGGATAAAAAGGGATTTACGAAATAGAATTTTTGAAAAATTACAAAAAGTAAAAGCCAAGTTTTTTGATGAAAATGAATCAGGCGTTATCTTGCAATTTTTACAAGATGACACGCAAAATGCAGGAGAGTTATTTCCTATTGCAAGTACAGAAATGTTTGTTATGGGACTGATAAGATTTTCGATTGAAGCAATTTTTTTGCTATTTATTAATTTAAAAATTACACTTATTATTTTAGGATTGTATTTTTTGGGGTTTATCATTACTTTACTTTTCAACCGCAAGACAATGGCAAAGATAATTGAAATTAGAAAAATTAATCAAGAAATCTATAC
>CANOYI010000028.1 GCA_947571515.1 uncultured Clostridium sp.
TCAGTTGTCAATTTTCAGTTAGAATCACATTCATTGAGATCCCGAGAAGTTATAGGAATGTATATTGTTCTAATAAATCGTATCCAGCATTTTTGTTACTATAAAGATTTTGCTTATTTTCTAATTCCCATTCTGCTATAACAGATAGACCATAAAATAATGAGGTTGCTCTATCACGCTTCTTCGTTTTAACAATTCGATTATATTGCAAGTTTCCGGAATCCGTATATTCTTGCTTTATATTGCTTAACTCACTCTGTAATGTGTCATGTTCAATGTATTGCGCATATTCTTCTGGTGTGATTTTCTCAGATTTGTATAGGGAATCCACCTCATCGGAAGGAACAAGCAATTGTAGGGTTCTGTTCTCAAAACAAGACTTCATATATGGATAGTAAGTTGTGTTAAATTCATTAGTTGCATTAACGGCTCTGATTAATGGAATAGCATTTTCTAACAGAAAACCTTCTTCGTCGTCATCTTTTATTAATGGAGGGTATTCTATGGTTATTTTTGATTTTGGGTCTGTATATTCCCATGATTCATAGAACATTCGTGGGAGTCCATTCCCGGATCCGCGCTCATCAATAATAAGTTTTTTACAATTAGGGAATTTAAGATGAATTAATTCTCGAAGATAATCACGTTGTTTTTCCAGTGGCATACCATTTACTACTTTTGTATAAACAGTAGATTTTGTATATGTTCCATTGGGGCGTAATTTTAATTTGATTACATGTGTACATGCATTATCAGAGTTTTTTGCAGTTGATACAGCAACGTCATGTGTAATAACATAAATAGAGTCTGATTTTTTTGGTTGCTCTAATTCGCAGCGTTCAAGTGTTCTACATGGCATTGTTAATTCATATGGATAATAACTCTCTCCACTCGAACCGACAAAAACCCCTTCATACTCATATGCAAATTTATCAGATGTCATAGTGGGCTTTTCTCGTTCTTGTTCAATATCCTCTTCATCAAACAAACCTGCTTGTATTCCAACTTGATATGGAAAGCACATTGCAACATAATTTTTATTTCCGGCTACCATTTTGTCGAAATGGTATCTAAATCGTTTATATAATCCACTTGTTTTTAAATAAGCAGATGATATAAAAATAACTTTACCTTTTTCATTTTGTTTCCAATGTAATGCATTTTGGCGCTTTGTTTTTGTCATTGGGATGAGAATTGTTTCAACTATGTCATCTTTAACAAGTCTGGCCTCATCAACAAGTAAATAATTGAAGCGCCATGATCTTGCAGAGTCTCCACCGCGATCCTGTGCAAGTGTAATTGCACGAATCTCAGAACCACTATTAAATTCCCCATAACAATCATCGCCACTCGTTCTGGGTTCACGTACCATTTCTATTTTAATATTTTCATTTTTATATAATTCACCTTTCAATTTCTGTATAATAACATTTTTAGCCTGTTGGGCATTTCCGCTTGCAATACCACATTTTACATTGGGATATAATATTGCAATACAAATATAAAAAACACAAACAATCCAGGATTTTCCAAGTCCTCTACATGCTATTAATACAGTAAATTGACCTCTATTCATGGCTCTTAATATGACTCTTTGAAAAGGATATAGTTCAATTCCAAGTATATCCATAGCAAATTCATCAATGTAATATCTATAATAAGAAAAGAAATTAGTCCATGCTTCGTAATCTATGGATACATTTTCAGAAAGTCCATTAGAATTAATAATATTGATAGAATTATTCACAAATTTCACCTATAATGATTTTGTAATAGTGCTTAAATAATCTATCATTTCATCTATTACATCTTTTTCTAACGGATGATATTCTGGTATCCAATTATGCGCTTCTACCATAGAGGCGACTTTAGAAAAGCTTGTAGCCCCTACGTCATTTACACTTCTTGTACTTTCACTGAATTTTGCCGACTTCGATAATGTATCAAATGCTTCTCTTGCATTTTTATATCTCGCATCAGCTCCGTCGATTCCATTTATCATTTCATCAAAAGCTTTATCCATTTGAAGACTTGCTTTCGCAATTTTACGAGCATAATCACGATGGTTTTCTGTAATTATTTTGTAATCCCGTTCCAGTCCGTTATAGTATTCATCTAAATATTTTATATCTTTAAGGCTATATTTTCCTCTCCATTTATCATTGTATATAAGCTCATCTTTATTTTCTTTAGCGTACAATTCGGATAAGGTTTCATCTTTATCTTTTCGTATATCTGCATATTTCTTGGCAATCTGTTCTTTTACACTCTTTGAAGTATTATTTTCTTGATGAATAAAACCATCTTTCTCTGAGTCTTCGTATGACTTCGCGCGATCTTGCCGCATAGCAATCATGCGAAAATACCGTTTTAGTATTTCTTTTCCGTGATACAAAATATCTTCGTCGTCAACGTAAGAATTTTCTTTTTTGAAGGATTCTACGGAGGCTTCAATTAAATCCTTATAATATGGTCGATCAATTTTCTTTAGAATTTTATTCAATCCTAATTCATTAATAGAGCCATCTTCATTTAGAGATTCATTAGTTACACAAACTTTACAGACCGGGACTCGTCCATCTACAGAAAATAGAGGACTTTTGCTGATATAAAAATCTGTCATCTTTTTTTCTTTGTGACAAAAATTACATTTTTTAATACCTTTTTGCTGATTGGCTGGCAACGATTTATTGCCAGATAATTGTGATTTTGTTTTTGGCATGTTGCCACCATCCTTTTTGTTTTATTTCCGTTTAGACATTTGTCAAGATATAAAGCGTATTGATTTGCATTAAACATAATGCTACATCCTCACCCCATGAAAAGTAACACATAATAAAACGTGGATATTTTTATACTACTAAAGTATTGATTTTTATTACAACTTAATTTATTATATATTTAACGAACGCATTTTGTATTTTATTATACAAGAGCAACTGAATAATACTAAAAAATCGGTATTTAGAAATTGACGTCACAAGAGCGTTAGAATCATACTTTTGTAGACAATAAACGGACGTTGGCAAAAGTATGTGACCGAATGTATTTTCAGTCAAAACTATCTGTTGATTGGAACAGAAGTTGAAAGGAAATATTATGTTTATTGTAGCACAAATCCCATTTGTGGATTTTAGATTATTATCAAGTGAAAAGGGGAAATATAATGATTGTTTCTTTCCCAATACATTTAATAAAGTAACGAATAAACCTATTTATTATCGTTTTTTTGGCGAAGAAAAAAATAGATATTCGCCCAATCAACTACCTGTATCTGAAAGGCAATTTTTTAATGCACATAGAGCTATACATATAAATAATCATACTTTTCTTGGAGATAGTATCTATCAGCCAACATTACTTTTTTCAAGACTTTTTGAAGAAGCACAGTTCTTTCATTTTGATATAGGAGTAAGGGAAAAATTTAAAAATAACTTTAATAGACGTGACTTAAATCAATTTATCAGAGATTTTATCTTGTCCCCTTTTTTTAGTATTAATGGTAAATATGACACGGAAAAAAAATCGTATAATTTTATTGAGTTGAAAGAGCAAGTCAAACATATATATTTATATGCTACCAAATCTAAACAAGTTGATGAGCATAATGATAATTTGTCTCAAGTTGTTTTAGGTTATCCTGCACTTTTTGTAACATATAATAAGGATGAAATTCATTCTTTTGGAAATGCCAAAGAAATTCAGATAAATAATGGCATTAAAGTAAGGTATAATTTGATTTCTATAAAACATTCATTTATAAGTGTATGGTTTATTGGTAAGAAAGATATTTCAAAATATAATCAGGAGTTACGTAATTTAAGGATATATTTATCTAAGCTTCATGTATATAAAGAGGCTACTCACATTATATTGGATAATTTAAAATACCAAATAAATAATGAATTGGACATGCCTAAAATTATTACTTTTTTTGAATATATGTTATCTCTTATAGAACGAAAAAAATATTATGGGTATGACAATACTGATTTTTGGAAAATTGTTTTTGATATTGATAATACTTATAATGATGTAAGTTGGAATGAATATAGGCAGTATATGAATGCAAAAATTAAGGGGGTTGCTGATATGAGTCCTAAAAATAATACTATAATTGTTACTGATAGCACAATTAAAGGTTCAATTGTTACTGACTCTAAAAACGTCAAAATTAATTATGAAAAACAAGATAAGATAGATGAAAGTATTGAAAAATTTGATAATATATTAGCAGATTTATTAAATGATTCTCAATTAACAAAGCAACAAATAGAATCTTTAAATGATCAAGTGAATAATTTTAAGGAATATATAAAAAATGATTCACCTCAAGAAAAATTTGCGTTAAAATTGTTAAATGGTATAAAGAATACTTTTAATTGTATGATTAGTAATTCTGAAGGAATACAAAATCTTATTTTAGTGGGTGAATCAATTATAAACTTATTAAAATAGTATTCAATAAAAACTTATTTGAAAGCATAGCAATCGAAGACCATTTTTTCAAAACGCCACTTCTAATAGTAACGAGCCTTATACCTTAATAGCTTATTTGGCATGTAATAGGAGAGTAGTGATTACAGCTACTCTCCAAAACATGTATTTCTATTATACTGAAATAATAGTCTCACCTTCAAACGCAGGAGCTTTCTTTCGTAGATCATCCATAATATCTCTGACGGCATCACAAATTATCTGAGAGAAGATTAAGCAATAAGCTTGCGCAGCAACTTCTCTGGATGTAATAACCTTACCATCAATTACTGATGGAGATACCTTTGTATAATCAATTTTGTAATAAGCGTCAAAATCCTCATTAATGAATATTTCCTTATTGGATAAAGCTGGAAGCGAAACAGATACTATAGACGTACCATCAGCCTCGTCTTTTGTAATTTCTGGAACCTCACCATTAATTTTTATATTTTTTGTGAATTTTAAATTTCTATATGCCAGCTTCACAGGGAAATTAGAAATTAATTCCCTTTCCTCATCCTCTGATAACTGCTCTGTGCCAAGTGCATCTACAGTGACATGGGTTGAAAATATATTATTATCTATATTATTTGCAATTTTTAAATCCATATTATATTTATCCTTTCTATGTTTGTTTTGATTGAATTTGGTTTCTAATCAATGCTAATGTTTTAATTAATGTATTTAGCCGGTCTAAATCAAGACTACCATGCAATTCTGTATTATCAGTAATTTTATCTTCCATGCTTATGGTAATAGAATCTGATTCTGGGTTATATTTTAATTTAAGTATAACATCTGTCAATAGTTCAAATGATATTTCGTCAGTTATGGAATTAAGAAAATCAGAATATTTTACACACACCTCCGACATATTTTCACCCACTTTCTTTTTAGAATTTTCGTTTAATATAAGTGCATCTGATGGGAGTTGAACCCACGTTGCCACGATTAAAAGTCGTGTGCCATACCACTAGGCGACAGATGCAAGAAAATAGGAGAGCACAGAAGACCCTCCAGATGTGATTCGTCTTTCCGAATTGTCAGACCGTTCAACAATCATTCGCTAATTATTAAAGGTCAGCTAAATTTAAACTGACCTTCAACCGTAATCAGTACGGCTATCACCATATTTTCTTCTCATATTTAAACTCTCTGAAGCAGAAAGAATTATTAATGTGAATATGTCAGTTGTTATTTGAAAGTAATTTCAGTCGTTTTGTCATTTAGGATTATTTGACAACATATAGAATTTTATGTAGAATAATAAAAAGGTACTACCCAAAGTGGTAGGCGGTTAGTCCTTCTCTCGGAGGGACTGTACCCTCCGTTTACATAGATAAATCTTCTCTTGAAGAAATACTAAGTAGAGGAGGGGATTGCAGTTATGTCTTTGGATCAGATTTTTCAATTTGTGATAATGCTTACAGCAGTCGCCGGTTTGTTTTATCATATCGGCAAACGAAAATAACCGCCCAGGCTCCAATCTGATGCGGTTATAATCTTTAACTAATATTCAATTGGACTAACCGCTTGCTATACGGTAGCACCTTTTTGTTTCAAAAAATAACTTCTTATAGATATAATTTTAGTTCTTTTTAATCTCAAAGTCAACTACTTAAGCCTACTTTAAGTCAGTTTTATTCACTTATTACTACTTGCTATTATACAGTTTTCTTCTGAATTTGTAAATAACTCTATTTTTTATTTTATCAGAAAACTGATGAAATCGGAGATTTATAGGTTAGATAAATGCTTCAAAAGCGTCCTTTTCATCATCTTTAACAACATATATTTTTGTTGTTTCACTAGATTCATGCCCAAGTAACTTCTGAGCGGTTTCTAAATCTCTATGATCATAGACAACTAAATTCGTAGCTCTGCTGCTACGAAGTAAATGCGGATGAATACGCTGATTCATAATCTTAGTAAATAATCCTTGACACCATCCATTAAATGTATCTTCTCCAACCTGTCGAACTGTTCCATTCTTTTGTTTAATTACAAAAACGTAAGGACAATCATCTTCACCACGAACTTCCAGCCACTTTTTGATTGCATCCATAGCATCTTGGCCAAATAAAAAGCAACGTCTCTTACCAACCTTACTTCTTCCCTTGCAACGAATTTCGTGTGTTTTATATGATTTTGATTTAGCTTCAATTTCTTTTCCATTCTCATCTAAAACTGTAACGGTTTTGACAATCGGCTCATAATTAGCTATTTCTTTTAGAAGTTGTCTAGCTTCTGCGCGGCGACAGCCGGTTGAATAGGAAAACAAAACATACGCCAATTTTTGCCATTCTTCTCGTTTTTCTAATTCATTGCATAAAAATTTAATTTGTTCAGGGGTTAATGGTCTCTTTTCATGTACTTTTCCGGTTTGTGGGATTTGCATCTCAGAAGTAACATAGTTCCTAAAATTTGGATAGTCATCCTCATAATATGATTCAATAAATTTATTAAATGCACTTACAGAAGACTTCTTGAATTTCATAGCAGAGCTAGACATATCTCTGCCTGCAAGCCAATTTAAATATCTAAGAAATTCTTTCTTTTTAATTTCTGTACAATTTTTATCTTTTAGATTTTCATGCACCCACCAAAAATAGATTTTTAATGCGCTAGTATATCCTATAATACTTTTTGGAGATAAATGAGTTTGATTACTGAGGTAATCAGCTACCATATCTCTGTTAAATTTATTTACTTGCGACCACATTTCGTCAGTTATCTCATCGGAACGTTTAGCGATTTCTTCACTCAATAATCTCACTTCCTTTCCAAATTAAAAAAGACTTACGCCCTCTTTTGAATGTAAGCCATTATGTTATTAATTCAATTTTCCAACTTCTCAAGTAATTCTTTCACAGTGATTTTCTCGCCAACAGATATGCACCGATCTAGCCGATAAGGTAACAATTCTTTAAGAATATCTATCTCATCATCTGTCAAATCAACAGATTTTACAATTTCATCATACAATGCTATTCACCACCAATTTTATTACAATTCTCGTACAGATCTTGAGATAGTGAATTTTAATTCATCATGTGCTGGTTTTGTCCATGGTTTCTTATCGCCAAGGGCTGAAACACCGCTTCTCTCAGAAACATGCTTAACTGAAAAATTTCCTAGCCCAGGAAGAGAAACTTTCTCATCCTTGTTTTCTGTAAGTACACCAAGTACAATCTTTCCATAAGACTCCATAACTTTTTCAGCTACTTTGTCTGTAACATTTGCTTCATCAGCAACAGCCTTAATCATATTTATTTTTTTCATATATTTTTTCCTTTCAGTTTTAAAATTGTCACGAATATTGTGTGTTTTTCAGGACATTAAAAATAGGGGAGTAGTAATAATGTCTTTACTCCCTTTGCCCCTACGTCGTACAATTACACATATGCGTTTATGTTTTATCTACCAATTATAATAAGTAGGTCATGCATACCTACTTTATATTGTAGTAAATTTAATATTCTACTCTAATTCAATAGGGTAACAACATTTAATTCCTTTATTATTAACAACTAATGCGGTCTGTGAAGGTTTCCCAGTCAATCTTTTTTGCCTAGTAAATTCGTCTCCGCTTCCACAAAGACTCCCAGACTGTACGACCTTAATCCCAGATACATCTGTCATTGCAGGATAATGTTTATGACCACAAATAACACAATATGGAGTCATCTTAGCCCACAGTGCCAACTTAGCAATAGCAGCGTCATTTACTGAATCAAAATCTCCATGTATTCCGAAATATAATTTATCATTTACAAAGAATGTAGATAATGTATCGTCAAGGTCTTCATCAAATACGGTAATATTACTAACATTCTTCAACATAGATTTAATGAACCATAAAATTAATGTGTCTAATCTTTCTCCTAATAACGCATCTTCCTTGTCCTGTAATCTGCTGTGGTTTCCTGACACTCCACGTAGTTCAACTGATTTAAAATATTTTCCTAGTTCATATATAAAATCAGAAATATATTCACAAGCAAGCTTTACCTGTTCAATAACATTTTCTTTATTGGTTACAGAAATTTTCCTGTGAATAGATCCGGAAATCAAATCGCCTAACAGGATACAAACACAATTTTCTGCATTATAAGTCTTTTGTATATTGATAATTTCAGATAAATATTTTTCTAATCGTTCTTTGGCAATAAATGAATCATACGAACCATCAAATCCATAGTATGTTGCACCTATATGAAGATCCGATAAACATACAATCATATTGTTTTCACTTTCTGAAATTACAGGAGAATATTCTAAATATCTTTTATTGGCAATATTAGATAGCATATCCTCAATTTTTTCAATAGTAGTTTCAAGTCTTGACTCTTCACGGAGTCTTCGGTTAAGATCAAGTCTTTCATCATACAACTTACGCTTTTCTTTTTGAATTTCTTGTTTTTGAAGTTGCAGCTCTTTAAGCTGAGTATCTGAATCAACAAATTTTGATTGATTTGCAGCTAACATCTTATCAAAAGCCTGTCTCTGTTTTCTGAATTTACTCTCAGTGTACTCAGTTCCAAGTAATTCGTTAAGAATATTAGCTACAGTTTGCCAAGAACCAATCTGTTCTTTTTCTCCTGTTATTCTATAAATTAATTCTTCGTCAGTTTCATTTTCAAATCGTTTATATGTAGTGATATTGTCCACCACCTTTACTCTGTTTCATTTTCTGCAGGTTCTTCTAAATCTTCTTCGCATTTTGTCTTAATATTAATTTCAATTTCGCCACCGTTAAAATCAGATAGAAGAGTAGCAAGGCTCTTTTCATCACCATCTACATCAATAGTCATTCGGTCGGTATCAAGAATACCAATTGCTTTCATAGAAGTTGTTTCAGTCTTTTTATATGTAAAACTTTTCATTTATTAATGTTCCTTTCACTATTCGTTTTTTAGTTATTTCAAAAACTTTTCTTATGAGGATTATAATATCGCTGCTTAGTTCCTTTATTCACTTTTACATCATAATAATCTTGCAATTTTCTTTTGTATTCCTCATCATTTGCAATGCGAATATGGGACTCTAAATAATACAAACCACATCGTTTAGGAATGGGTTTATTTACAACATTATTTATTAATTTATAAGAGGTAGATAGGTTACGAAGATGTGTATGAATAGAAATATCAGATTGTTTTGAAATTCTGTAACCTGTTTTAGTCTTATCAATGAAGTATCCTTTATATTTAATTCGTTCCATAGGAAGACCCTAGACGGTAGCATTTTCCCGATATCGGTTTAATAATGACATGCAATATCTTGATTCAGTACACCAATAGTTTCTACGATGCATGGCAGTAGAATGTATAATTCCACCCTCACCAAATCCAACACCTTTACTTCTTAGATATTCCATTTCTTGTTTGGAAATTTTAATTATTGTAATCAACTCACTTTCACATAAATTCTCTTATATAATAAGAGTAACTGGTACAATAAGAATCGAACTTACATTACACGGTTAATATCCGTATGCTCTGCCATTGAGCTATATACCATCAGGAATGTTTAAAAGACATAGATGACGATACCGCCAGAATAGCAGCACCGCCATCTATATGAAAAATAGAAGTGTGAAAACGCAAATAATGAATATTTTATTGTAACTGCAAATACCTCTTCGGGTTGCCTCCATAAACGCAATAATATTCTGCCAACGCATGGATAAGTCTGAGCCTATAATCCGTCGATTATAAACTTCTTACCCAACAGAAATATATCTGTCCCTGTGCGTATTCGATTGGTTACGAATAACTTTCATCTGTCATTCAGAGTTTTGATTTTTAACCAATTAATTTTTATTCTTTAAATCAATTTTTTATTATCAAAGATTTGTATATTATTGTCTTAGACTACTCGTTCATCAACTGATCTTATAAGATTTGTTTCCAAATCCGCACGACAAACCGACTTGTTTTGATATTTCCCTTACTTAACTCCTACAGGTTATCAAGCTGTAGGCATCAGGGTTAAGCACCACAGTGTAGCTCTCTATTGTGCCGGCGATCAGAAGATAGCATTTTACTACGCTTATTCTCAGTACATATGCTTGTCTTTAAGGCTTTGCCTTTTATCCTAATATATCTCACGATATTTTAGACCAAACCAATTCTAAGTATCCCAAGAATTATTTTGGCGACATCCACATATTCTCAGCATGGTGACTAATCCATTCTTCACTGAGTTATTTGCAATCACAATAAAATATTCATTATTTAACTCCCTATAAACGCCTTAATTCTTATGCTAATAGAATTTAGTTATACTTCAGGAGTAAACGGATCCGTACAGTCTCGAATGGGAGTCTTAGCTGGTTTCTTCACGTCCCGCAAGTTTTTCATATGACATCATCCCAACTCTCTTATAGTCATATGTTAGACGAAAATAAATATTAATGCCCTATAGGCAATATTTTAAATTTAAGCCACGTACTAAGCCCATGGCTTGGCATAATTTAATTAGATACACGTATCCCTTATTTATATACTGCATTGGTAATAGCAGTTGAAGGTACTTACACAAATACGCGCTTTCTCCCTCATAAGTTCGGATTTACTAGATGTCTAAAACCCTTGATTTTACTACGTTTTATCAGTATCATTTTCGCCAGGTGTAAAGAATTTTGGCCATTTTTAGGTGTTTTTTGAAAAACATTTTAGCAAAGCAGTAGGATTAACTTCATATAATACCTTTAACAACATAGATTTATTGCTTTTAATTTTACTTTTTATATTCTTGTTATTCCTTCTTATTTGTGGTGTTATCATAAAAGCTCGATCAATTAGCCATGACATCAATCCTAAATAATTTCGTGATATATATATCTTTCGAAGGCTTTGGATTAAATCATCAAAATCACTTCTCAATAAAAGATAATCAAATTCATGTAATTCATTTTGTTTTTCTCTATTAATACGAGTGAATAACTTTAGCGAATAATTTTGTATAAGTTCCTCAACTTTTTTACATTTTATTCTATTTTCATCCAATTCGTATTTTACAAAGAAATCGGACATAGGTAAGGTTTTCTTTCTATCATGGTATTCTTTAAACTTCAAATTATATAAATAATTCATAGGACATAAAAGGGAATCGTTTATATTTTTCTTGTTGAAATTCTTTTTTATAATCAACCAAAAAGAAGGATACTTATAATTTTTTATATTCATATCATTTTTTATACGTTTGATTTCATCCTCTAAATCTATATCAAATTGTCGTTTTGCGTTGTCAATAGCGACCTGTGCCAATACACTGAGAATACATACATAATCTTCGTATTTCTTGTCATTAAAATTATAAGTATATGTTAAACATAATTGGGCAAGATTGCTTGATTCTCCAATTGCCAATTGAGAATTGGCAAGTTTACTGTCAATCAGTGCAAAATCACTTAAAGTATTATGATAAATATTTTTATCTTTTGGAATGTTATTGACGATAGTAGGATAATTTAAATAGCAATACTGTGCATGTTTTACAATAGCTGGTAAATTAGTTACATACAGACTGTCGCTATCCTGATCTGATCCGTTATTCCTATCTTGGAAATCTGTGCCTATCATATTAACTGCAATTACTTGCTTTCCCATATTGAAGTATTTAACAAATTTAGCAGAATATAAATTGTGTAGATAACCCATATTCCCACGTCCATTGAAAGGACTTCTAAATGCTGCCAAATATTCTCCACTATCAAATCTTTCAGTATAGCATTGTATGGCGCCTTTTTCAGTGAAAAAAGTATCATCGTCATCTACAGAGCTTTCTAGGCCAGTAGCGGCATACAAAAGCATAGCATAAGGAGACCCTACAATAACTAAATTATCTGCATTCTGTATTACTTTGCCGCTTTTGAAATTTAAAATATAGGTATTGATAATATCATCTTTTCTTCTGCGAAAATAGCTGCTCCGTACAAAATCAGGATTTTGATTACAAAGTTCAATTAATACGTCATAATCATTTGAAAAATTACTATTTGTTTTCAAATAGTTAAAGAACTCAGAATCATCTGTTTTTAATTTATAAATATAATCAACGCTTGCCGACGATACCTCGTCCATTGTTTCTATATCTAAGGCATTGATCATTTGATAGCTCATTTTCTGGACATTGCCCAATTTGCTCGGATGGGCAGTTTTTACAATACCAAATTGACAACCATTATCATAAACCCACTTACACCAATAATTATAAGATTTGTTGAACTTTAACCATTTCATAGCATTATCTGTAGTAATTAACTCTATATCTTTAACATAATGCTCCACTCCAAACATATCTTTTACAGTTGCATTATAATAATTTTCACCGAAATAATCTTTGAAAAACTTTTGAATGTTAGTAGAGAAAGCGGCCATTTTACAAAAATGGTGACGTAACAATATATACCCATTTCCCCATACTGGGAATATGCTACTATCTATCAATGCTTGTCCATCAAATAATGTGTTTTTCAATTGATATTCAGATAGCTTTTTTGCATAACAATGTTTTTTGTCGTCCGCCTCAATACTAATAACATTTGTCGTGAAGTACCTATCAACATCTTTTAAAATTAATATATTTTTAGGATTAATTTTTATTTTTCCTACAATTGCACTTGAAACAAGAGGAGAGTAAGCACTCATTTCTACAATCATAGGATTTTTTTCTGGGAGGGTTATACCCATGCGCAAAAATTTAATTGCCTTTTTATACAACCTTTCAGCAATAAATATGCAAGATCCTTTTTTTGCTTTTCCGGTACTTCTATACAGCATTTTATATGTAATAGAATCTTTCTTTTTTATATTACCATTTCTATCATGTGAAATATATTCTACAGTTATCCCATTATTATATACATATGATCTTAGCTTGTCGGTAGTATATTCTATATAGCTATTTCTATTGTTGTGAGCTTGTAAAAGCAGCTCAGAAATTTTCTTCTTCTTTTGATAGAATTTATCCATGAGATATTTATCGTTGCGAATTTTAGCAATGCGATATTCCTGTTTTGATTTATTTGCAAGCTTATATATATGCTCAAGTTCTTTTTGATATGACCGTGTTCCAAAATTAAATTCTAAGCATATGATGTCTCGTGTAGACTCTTCTTTCCAAATTTTTAAGCCATTTTCTTTAAGATAGTCGCTGAATAAACTGTTTGTAAACATTGCATCTTTATATTCGTAGTGATCGCGTACTCCTATATTATATTCAAAAAGAGTGCTGGCCTCTATGTTTTTTATTTTCAATCCAAATTCGCTTATATGAAAACCTCCAGTCTTAATTTGATTTTGAAGTAAGATAATTGTATAAATCTGATGGAGTGGAAAGTACAATATCATTTCCATCCTTATCAATTAACATGCCTTCCTTCCATTTTTTCCCATAGTTTAATTCAAAACAGAAATAAGAAATCATATCGTCAATGTCAGAATTACCAAAATAAAAGTGCAGCAATTTTATAACAGAGTCAATACATGTTGGCTGAAAAAGATATCCTTCTGCTCCATTTTTTTGTAACTGAGCATTTAACCAGTTTTGATATTCATCTGCTTTTTTAGCATCCTCTATAATCTCGCAAAATAAATCCTTGGTAATCATTTTTTCATTCCTTTCAAAATATTATTCAAATTTTATATTTCATCTATATCCTTCATAGTTTTAACTTCGTATCCTAACCATTCCAGCAAATCTCTCATCCCTTGGAAACAATCAAAGTGCCGATATTCACCATCATCATTTTCAATATATTCTTCTCCTTCGTAAATTCCTTGACCGCACATAGAGCAGTAGTGATAAATTTTAGGTGGTATGTAATTTGGACATCCATGGGGACACTTGTCCCATAGACACATTCTGCACATTTAAGCAACACCTCTTTCTATTGTTGATATTCGTTCATAAACATATCCATCATTTGTTGTATAATATAAGTTTTTTATACCAAGATCTTTAAGTGCAGCCATACAGGATAGGCATGGACGCGCCATTCCAAAAGGTTGATCTCTTCGTATTCTGTAAATATATAATTTTACCTTTGAGAAATTAATATCGAGATCTTTAATAGAGTTGATGCAGTTTATTTCTGCATGTATTTTTGGAAGAAGAGCTCCTGACTTTATTCTGTAACGATTGTAGTATTGCTGCAGAGGATGTGTTTTATTTGAATTGTAGCCTGTGCCAACAACAGAACCATGATAGACTGCAATACATCCAACACGAGCTTTTGCATAGTCAGATTGCATTGCAGCATTTTTTGCTTTCTCAAAATACTTATAATCTGATTTAGTCATGTCCGGCATATAACTGTTCTTCTTCAAAAAATTCATTTCCTTTGTCAAAACACTGATATGTATACTCAAATCGTTTTACGTACTTATCAAAAAATCCAGACAAAGCTGCGTATTCAACAATTCGAGTTATATTATCTTCAATGTTCTCCTTTGTCCCGGAGATATACTGAGTGTCGATTTCCTGAGAATCAATCTTAAATTCGTCGCTAAAGTCTTTATGTATTAACCACATTTGAAGTAAGTATTTTTGTTTTTTCTTCTTGTATTTGTAGATACATTTTACAGAATACCCAGTATATCCACATTCCTCTGGCAAATTAAATCTAACTACATATCCTTCTCTAATTGTTCTTAACATTCTTTTCCTCCTGTTGATTTATCGTATTATTTCTTATTTTTATATTTTTTCCACATTGTCTATCAAATGCAAACGCTCTGGTGATTTTTTCGGACATAGTTTTTATTGTATGATGTCCTTCAAAATCGAATAATGTTACTTCTCCTCCATAGGTTGTATAGTCTGGTTTATAAATTTTGTAATTGCGAAATGTATCTGTCATTAGTTGCTGTAAAATCTCCTTTTCTTTCTGATAAAATTTTGTTTGTTAGGTTTGTTTTGTTTGGTGTCATAGTATTAAATTCTCCTTTTTTGATGGTAGGATGGTAGTGATAATGGATAAGTAATATGCATTTTCATGTTTCATATAAATTTTGCTAATAATTATTTTCAATGTATTCTTTACAATTATTAGAAATTTCTTTAACTTCTAAATATCAAAAAGGCGTATTTGAAGAAAAAATAACATTATAAAAACTTTGTTCTAACTTATTTTCTTTTATGTATTCTTTGATTTCAGTTTCAATCAATTTATTTTTTCTTCCAGATAACCTTTTACTATTTTGTAAATACGATTTTATTGAATTGACTTCTTTTAATTCAAACTCGTGTGTTTGATGATTAAAACAAAAACAATATTTTTGTATTTGACCAATTAAAATATTTGTAGCCATTCGTGGTGCAACCTGTAAAAGTTTGTTTCCATGTGAGTTATTTAATAAGTCATTTTGTGTTGTATCTAACGACTTTCAATATCAAAACTTTCACCAATATATACTTTTCCATTTTTTTAAATTTGCTATCTTATATATTCCTGTACTAATTTCTTTTTCCTCCGATTTGTCTTATTTTTCAAATCTGTAATTTCCGCTTTTGGTTGGATAAAATTCCTCTGTTTTATATAAATCTATCATTTTGTTCAAAGCCCATTCTATTTCCTGTTTATATCCCTCTTTATTTAATACATAAATATTTGGTACATTTTTTGGTGGCTTGGATTTATCTGGTTGTACACTACCTACTTCTCTTTTTATTAGGAGAGCAGATATATCATCTGATGGTTTAGTTAAATATTCTATACATTGGTTAATGGTATCTTTTGACATAGATAATTCTTCAGCCATATGTTTAATACTTCTATAAAATGCTTCTGGATTATCTTTGGCGTTTTCATATTCAGATCCATCATTCTGCCTTGGGCGGCAACCTATGTATGAGTTAATGTAAAGAAATGCTACAAGTATATTTTCTCTATTCAAAGAACTATCAGCCATCATAATTGTGTCAAAGTCTTTCCCGTATAGTTTTGTGAAATTTGAAGTTGCATCAAAATTTTTTGATATTATTTTAATTTTAATGCAATCATCATAATTAATAGTGTGATAATCAAAGTTTGTTTCAATAAAATAATTTTCTTTTAAAAACAATAAAGACTTCACAACTTCATAAAAAATTCTTGGTTTTCTACTTGTTAATTTATAGTTACATAGTCTTAAAACGTCCCCAATTGTTATCCATGAGAAATCTTCAAAAGAACGATTCCTGTCAATTAATATAAATACAACAAGAAATATTCTGTTTATCCCAAAGGTTTTGGACAAATTGTTTTGAACAAACATATTAGGTATCCTTGTAAAATAGTTGTATGTATTAACATATTTATAGTCTTTCATATTTAATGAAACAAAGTCATGATAATCAAAAGTTTTCTCTGATTTGGAATTCAAACAATTGTAACCATTTTCTTTAAGATTATATTTCTTTATTAATTCAGTTTCTTTTTTCTTCGCATCTATATAATTCAGATTATCTTCTAATATGTCATGAGAAAAAGAATCCCATCCATATTTTTCGATATCTCTATAAAATTTTCTGTTTGCAGAATATCCTAACCCATTATTCCAACGTTCATTTGCTTTTAGTTTTGTAATTCCTACATATTTTTTACCAGTTATCATGTTTGTGTGCATATATAATTTATAATTGTTTTTTATTCCTATGAAAAATTCCTCCTTTTGTTGTTACGAGAGTTCAATAGACGTAAATTTGAAAGCCTTAAAATTTTTAATGTTGTTCAGTAAACGTCAATTTTATGTAGGTCAACTGAACAGAATAAAGATATACACCTTTAAATAAGACAGACATATTACAGCGCAATTTACTTTCGTAAATTACTCTGTAAAAAACTTTTTGATTGTTGGTGGTTATATTGTCTATAGTTTCCGTTAATATGATAGTAATGACTATTTTATATTTTCTCTTTTCTTGGATACAATATTCCTTTTATGTACATTGATTTTATCTCATAACCATCATTTTTATCTTTAAAAAGTTTCACTATTGTTTTTTGATTTTAAAATTATCAGGTACTTCTGGTATAAGTAATAGTGTTTTTGTGTCATTTATCATATAATCTTCTTTCTCTTTTTCCTACGCTTACTTTTAGTCTTTTCAATCTTCATAATTAGGCATCAAATATTGTTTTCTCCCTAATCGTTATATTCTCTGAAATTAAGTCATACTTTTCTAATAATCCATCAACCATAGACTCAAATAATTTTCTAACAGTTTTATCATGTTCTATTGCATCCAATGTAAAACAACTATCAAGTCCGTTATCATAACAGTAATCATCTACTATCTGATTGATCTCAATTTCTGGATATATATTGTGAAATTCTTTATATAATTCTCTGTATAAGATTTTATTCTGGCCACTTGGTATTTCAAAATAATCCATTAATAACTGATATTTTGGAAACATCTTAGATGACCAATATGAAAATCGTAAGCGCCAAATATTCCTGCGGATTTTCTAATCTCCTGAATCCCTCTATAAT
>CANOYI010000029.1 GCA_947571515.1 uncultured Clostridium sp.
AGTCAAAGGTAAAGGAGCAAGAGTCAAAGGTAAAGGAGCAAGAGTCAAAGGTAAAAGAACGAGAGAAAAGAATCGAAAAAAAGGAAGCGGAAATTGCACAAAAGAAAAACGAAATTATAAATCAGGCAGAAAATCAAATGATTATCAATATGATAAAAAATAATATAGATGAAAATACAATCTTGAAAATTGTTAATATCGATAAAAATAGATTAACAAAAATAAAGAGGCAAATGCTAGTGAGTTGATGCCGAACAAAGAAATAGAATAAAATATTTTTTTGCACAGCACATAATAGAATAAACAAAAAAATAGAATAAAACCCCAATTATTAGACAAAAAATTTGATAAGGAGGGTTTTATTTTTTTGAAATGTGGTAGCGATTAAATTCCTTTGTACCAAGAGGTCAGTTCCATCGTTTTTTTGTTCAATTTATGATATAAATAATAAGGATTGAGAAGGAGAAAATCATGAGTGAAAGATTATATGAATGTACCAAAATAACAGATCTAAAAGATATGTTAAAAAAGTCAGGAAAAAAATATGCTGATAATATAGCCTATCAAATCAAAATAGAAGAAGGAAAATACCAAAATATAACCCATAGAGAAGTAAGAGAAAGGATAGATGCATTAGGAACAGCGTTAATTGATATGGGACTAAAAGGAAAAAGAATTGCAATTATTGGAGAAAATCGATGGGAATGGGAAATTGCTTATTTAGCAATCGTGTGTGGAACAGGAGTAGTTGTACCATTAGACAAATCCTTGCCAGAAAATGAGTTAAAAACTTTAATAGAGCGTTCTGAAGTAGAAGCTATTTTTTATTCACAAAAATATGAAACTATATTAGAAAATGCTAAAAATGAAGGGATTGGTAAACTAAAACATCTAATATCAATGGATTTAAAACAACATAAAAGAGGAATTTATGCAGAAAAAGAATTAATTCAAAAAGGCAAAGAACTAATTAAGGCAGGGAATAAAGAGTTTATAAAAGCAGAAATCGATAGCGAAAAAATGAGTATTATGCTATTTACCTCAGGAACGACATCGGCTTCCAAAATAGTGGCTTTATCTCATAAAAATCTGTGTTCTAATTTAATGGATATCGCTTCTATTTTAGATGTTAACAGCAATGACATATTTTTATCATTTTTACCATTACATCATGTGTTTGAATGTACAGTTGGCTTTTTATTTGCTCTTTATAAAGGGGCAAAGACAGTATTTTGTGATGGCATCAGACATATTCCAGAAAATATGAGAGAATACAAGGTTACTGTTATGGCATCTGTGCCAGCTATTTATGAAAAAATTTTCAAGATTATTCGTAAACAGATAGAAAAGCAAGGAAAGATACGAGAAATCTTGCAAAAAGAAGAACAATATAGAAATTCTAGTATGGAAAAGAAAAAAGAGGTGTTTCAAGAAATACATAATATTTTGGGTGGAAATGTCAGGTTACTCATTAGTGGAGCCGCTAGCTTAGATGCAGGAATTGAAGAAAAATACAGGTTACTTGGCTTCAATATGGTACAGGGATATGGATTGACAGAAACTTCACCAGTGATTGCTATCGGAACGAAGAAACACTATAAAGTTGGCTCTATTGGAAAGACAATTCCTAGTGTGAAAGCCAAAATACTAAGTGCCAATCAAGAAGGAATTGGAGAGTTAGTAGTGCAAGGCCCAAACATTATGCTTGAATATTTTGGAAATAGAATAGAGACAAAAAAAGTATTGGTAGATGGCTGGTTTCATACAGGTGATTTAGCAAGAATAGATGAAGATGGATATATTTTTATCTGTGGTAGAAAGAAAAGTGTGATTGTCTTAAAAAACGGAAAAAATATCTTTCCAGAAGAAATGGAGAACTTAATCAACAGAATAGAAGGTGTAGAAGAGTCCTTTGTATTTGGAAAACAAATGTCAGAGGATAAAAATGATATTAAGATATTTGCTAAAATTGTTTATAATCAAGAAATTATAGAGAATACCCACAAGGTAAAAGGCGAAGAAAGAATTCAGGAAGCGATTAATGAAAAGATAAAAGAACTAAATAAAACAATGCCACATTATAAATCCATCAAAGGAATTTTATTAACACAAGAACCATTAATTAAAACCACTACCAATAAGATAAAAAGACAAAATAATTTGGAGCAAATTAGGAAAGAGGAAGCAAGGTGCAATTAGAAAATCGAAAGACCAAATTTCTAGGCAGAAATGTTATCTATTATAAGGAGATTGATTCAACACAACTAGAAGCTTGGCGACAAGTAGAAAAAGGCGAAATCGAAAATGGTACCATTATTTTAGCTGATATTCAAACCAATGGGAAGCGGGACACATGGAAGAAAATGGTATACAGATGAAGGGAATAACATAGCTTTTTCTGTGTTGATAGAACCAAATTGTGAAATTAAAAAACTACAAGGACTTACGCTCGAAATTGCGGAAACCATGATAGTAGTATTTCAAAGAGTGTATGGGATTTCGCTTGGCATTCAGTTTCCCAATGATATAGTATATCAAGGAAAAAAGTTAGGTGGCATTTTGACAGAAACGAAGCTACGAAAAGGAATTGTGAAATATGTTGTGATTGGTATTCGGCATCAATACCAATCAGGAAAAGTTTAAGGAAGAAATTAGCGAAATTGCTTCTTCTGTAAAAAAAGAATTTGGTATAGAGGTTGATACTAAAAAAGTGATAACAGAGTTTTGCAATTTGTTAGAAGAAAAATTAAGAAAAAGAATAGAATTTAAGCAATAATGGCTAAATTTAATGTTGTAATTTGAGGTGCAAGATATTATTCATACCCCAAGGTTGGTAATAAAAGTAGAAAGGAATGTGAATAAAATGAAAATCGGTTTTTTATTTCCTGGTCAAGGTTCTCAAAGTATAGGAATGGGAAAAGATTTATATGAAAACTATGAAGAAATAAGAAAAGTATATCAAAAAGTAAAGGAATTAACCAGAATTGATGTAGCAGAAATGACTTTTAATGGAAAAGAGGAAACATTAAATCAAACAAAAAATACACAACTTGCTATTTTAACAATGAGTTTAGCTATTTTAGCAGTATTAAAACAATATGGAATACAAGCAGAAGTATCTGCTGGATTAAGTTTGGGAGAATATTCTGCTTTAATCAATAGCCAAGCAATTAGCTTTGAAGAAGGTGTGAAGCTAGTTCAAAAAAGAGGAGAATATATGCAAGAATTAGTACCAGAAGGAGAATGGCTAATGGCTGCTATTATGGGCATGACGGAAGAACAAGTCCAAGAGGTTTGCCAAAAAGTAACAAATGGATTTGTTGTTCCAGCTAATTTCAATACCATTGGACAGATTGCTATTTCAGGAGAAAAAGAGGCAGTAGAGCAAGCAGAGGTAATAGCAAAAGAATTAGGAGCTAAAAAAGTAAGAGTACTAAAAACAGCAGGACCATTTCATACAGAAAAGTTAACGAAGGCATCAGAAGCTTTAAGAAAAGAATTAGAACATATCACAATACATAATTTTGAAACAGCAGTTATTAAAAATCTGGATGGAACGGCATATAGTAAGGAAGATGATGTGAAAGATATTCTTGCCAAACATATTATTTGTCCAGTTAGATTTTCAAAAAGTTTAGAAACAATGTTGAATAGAGGAATAGACACTTTTATTGAGATAGGACCTGGTAGAACTTTGTCTAGTTTTGTGAAGAGATTGGACACTGATAAAGAGATTACAATTTTGAATGTGAATAATATGGAAACATTGGAAAAAGTGTTGGATGATTTTTTGACTTCGTCCCCAAAATCATCCAAAATCATCTTAAAGGAGAGTGGAGAATCATGAATAAAGTGGCGTTGATTACAGGAGCAACAAGAGGAATTGGAAAACAGATTGCAATGACTCTTGCAAAAGAAGGATATGATATTGCTCTAAATTATCGTAAAGAGAATGAAGAGTTAGAAACTGCCAAAAAGGAGATAGAAGTAAACAAAGTGGAGTGTTTCGCTGTAAAAGGTGATGTTTCTAATTTTGAGGATTGCGAAGAATTGGTAAAACAAGTGATTGAAAAGTTTGGAAAAATTGATGTGTTAGTGAATAATGCAGGTATTACGAAAGATATGTTGCTGATGAGAATGAAAAAAGAGGATTTTGAACAGGTTATTGATGTTAATTTGGTAGGTACTTTTAATGTGACGAAAAATGTGATTAATCATATGCTAAAAGCACGTTCTGGAAGGATTATTAACATTTCTTCTGTGGTAGGTGTTTCTGGAAATGCTGGTCAAACGAATTATGCAGCATCAAAGGCTGGCGTGATTGGATTTACTAAGAGTTTAGCAAAAGAAGTGGCTTCAAGAGGAATTTTAGTAAATGCAGTAGCTCCAGGTTTTATTGAGACTAGTATGACAGAGGCTTTGAAGGATGAAGTAAAGGAAGAGATTGCTAAAAGTATTCCTTTGAAACGTATGGGCTCTTCTCAAGATGTGGCAAATAGTGTGAAGTTTTTGGCATCAGATGATAGTGCTTATATAACAGGTCAAGTTCTTCATGTAGATGGCGGAATGCTAATGTAAAACCAAAAGAACCCTTATCTTTTATAACATAGATAAAAATATAAATTCAATAGAAAGGATTTAAAATAAAATGGAAAAACGAGTTGTTATTACAGGATTAGGAGCCATCACTCCTATTGGAAAAAATACAGAAGAAACATGGAAAGGAATCCAAGAAAAAAAATGTGGAATTGATCAAATAACATTATTTGATAGCACAGGATATAAAACTAGTTTAGATGCAGAAGTAAAAGACTTCAATCCACTTGATTATTTAGAACCAAAACAAGCCAAGAGACTAGATAGAAGTTCTCAATTTGCTTTAATAGCAGCAAGAGAAGCTTTTCAAGATAGTGGAATAACTCAAACAAATACAGATTTAGAAAGAGTTGGTGTATTTGTAAGTTCTGGAATTGGAGGTTTAAAAACGATACAAGAACAATGTGAAGTAAATTATGTAAAAGGACATAACAGAGTATCACCAATGTTTATTCCTATGACAATTGCGAATATGCCAGCAGGAAATATTGCTATTGATTTAGGTTTAAAAGGAGAGTCTATTTCAATCGTAACAGCATGTGCATCTTCAACACACGCTATTGGAGAAGCATATAAAACGATTAAGTATGGTTCAGAAGATGTTGTTTTAGCAGGAGGAACAGAGGCTTCTATTTGTAGTGTGGGAATTGCAGGATTTGAAAATATGAAAGCATTATCTCAAGCAACGGATAAAAATAGAGCAAGTATTCCTTTTGACAAAGAAAGAAGCGGATTTGTGATGGGAGAAGGAGCGGGAATTCTTGTGTTAGAAGAATTGGAACATGCTATCCAAAGAAATGCTAAAATATATGCAGAAGTAGTAGGATATGGAGCTACCTCAGATGCTTATCATATTACTTCACCAGATCCTGCAGGAGAAGGTGGAGCAAGAGCCATGAAAAGAGCCATTCAAGATGCTAATTTAAAACCAGAAGAAATTGATTATATTAATGCACATGGTACCTCTACTCATTTAAATGATTCTTGTGAGACAATGGCAATTAAATCAGCTTTGGGAGAGGCTAGCAAAAAAGTAATGGTAAGTTCAACGAAAGGTAATATAGGACATTTGCTAGGAGCAGCAGGTGGTGTGGAAGCTGTTATTTGTGCAAAAACAATTCAAGACCAAATGGTTCCACCAACTATTAATTATCAAGAAAAAGATGAAGAATGCGACTTGGATGTGGTACCAAATGAGATAAGAAAGGTGCCAGTAAATGTGGTAATGTCAAATTCTTTAGGATTTGGCGGTCATAATGCTAGTATTATTTTGAGAAAATATCAATAATGTTTCATAACAAAATTTATTATATTTTTCTGAAATAAGAATAGGAAGGAAGGATAAAATATGGAATATGAAAAGATTAAACAATTGATGGAAGATATGGGAAATTCTAAATTAACAGCGATAGATATTGATTTTCCAGATGGTACCAAAATTAGTATGAAGAAAGAAACAAAACAAGTAGTTACAGTAGCAGAAAATATGCCAGTAGAAATTTTATCAACAAGCAAAGAAGAAAAAGTGGAAACTAGGGAAGAAAAACGAGAAACCACACTAGAAGAAGATGGTAATATTGTAAAATCACCAATGGTGGGAACTTTTTATCTAAAACCTTCTCCTGATAGTGAGCCATATGTGCAAGTAGGACAAAAAGTGAAAAAAGGCGATGTCCTTTGCATTGTAGAGGCCATGAAATTAATGAATGAGATAGAGTCTGAATTTGATGGAGAGATAAAAGAGATTTTAATGAAAGATGGAGAGCCAGTAGAATATGGAAAACCATTATTTGTGATAAAATAAAAGGCTGACGATAGCTCGTCATCCGGAGGTTAGGAACAATCCACACTCTAGAAGTTTACTGTTTTAAAATCATTGTCGCAGGGAATGATTTTTATATCATGTTCAGAACAATGAGTAAGCTTATGGATGATAGTGCGAATAATTTCATCAGAGTAAAAATCTGGAATTCCGATATAGTGATCTGGAAGTGCCAAGTCTGCAGACTCCGAAGCATCAGTAGAAAAAGTCTCTACTAAATAATTCAAAACTCCTTGGTGCTCTACTGCTTTAGGATAATTAGACAAATCATCCCGAAGTTTTTTCCATTGTGAATTTTTGATAATCATCATGAAAAACCTCCTTCAATGTATAGTCATCATGCAACTATTATTTATTATATCATATATTTTACATAAAATCAAAGAAAGAAGGAAAGAAATGTTAAAAAAAGAAGAAATTAAACAAATCATTCCACAAAGAGAACCATTTTTAATGATTGATGAAGTGGAAGAATACAAGCCAGGAGAAAGTGCAATAGCCTATAAATATGTAAACGAAGAAGAATGGTATTTTAAAGGGCATTTTCCAGGAAATCCGATTATGCCAGGAGTATTAATTACGGAAAGTTTAGCCCAAACAGGAGCAGTAGCCATTCTTAGCTTAGAAGAAAACAAAGGAAAAAATGCCCTATTTGGAGGAATTGACAAAATGAAATTCAAAAAGATGGTAGTACCAGGTGATAAATTAAAATTAGAAGTAAAAATCATCAAGAAAAAAGGTCCAATCGGATTAGGAGAGGCAATTGCAACGGTAGAAGATAAAGTGGTAGCAAAAGGAGAATTAACTTTTGCCGTAGTGTAAAAGAATGAGACAATGGGGACAGGTTTCATTTGTCTCACAAATTAGGTAGAAAAACCAGAATTAAGATTTTGTACGCTAGTTGCAACTGCTACAAAATCTAACTTCTGCCATATTTATCTTCTATGGAAATTTATCATACTATGATAAATTTCCTAGAATATAAAAAATGTCGAAAAATAAAGTTGTTTTAAAACAACAAAAAACGACAAGAAATATGAGACAAATGAAACCTGTCCCCATTGTCTCAGAGAAAGGAAAATAAAATCATGAATAAGATTTTAATTGCAAATCGAGGAGAGATAGCAGTTCGCATTATAAGGGCTTGTAAAGAAATGAATATTAAGACAGTAGCTGTGTATTCGGAAATAGATCAAGATGCGATGCATACTCGTTTGGCGGATGAAGCGATATGTATCGGTCCAGCAAATAGTGGTAAAAGTTATTTAAATTTTAAAAATATCATAGAAGCAGCTAATATAACAGGTGCAGATAGTATCCATCCTGGATTTGGATTTTTATCAGAAAATAGTCAATTTGCTAAAATATGTGAGGAGTCTAATATCAAATTCATTGGACCATCTTACCAGGTGATTGAAATGTTAGGAAATAAATCAAATAGCAAAGAATTAATGAAGTCGGCAGGAGTGCCAGTCATACCAGGTTCTGATGGAAGTGTGAAAGGCTTAAAAGATGCCATTAAAATAGCAGGTAAAATTGGCTATCCAGTTATGCTGAAGGCAGCAGCAGGTGGTGGAGGAAAAGGAATTCGTATTGTAAATGGTGAGGAAGAATTAGAAAGTAACTATAATATCGTAAAACAAGAGGCTAAAATATCTTTTAATGACGATGAAATTTACATCGAGAAGTTTATTAAAAATCCAAGACATGTAGAAATACAAATTTTAGCAGATGAACATGGGAATGTGGTTCATTTAGGAGAAAGAGACTGTTCCATCCAAAGGAAAAATCAAAAAGTAATAGAAGAAACACCATCTACTGCAATTGATGAAAAATTAAGAAATAAAATGGGTGAAGCAGCAGTAAAAGCAGCCAAAGTAGCAGGATATACAAGTTGCGGAACGATTGAATTTTTAGTAGATAGTGATAAAAATTTCTATTTTATGGAGATGAATACTAGAATTCAAGTAGAACACCCAATTACAGAAGAAAGAACAGGAATTGATATTGTAAAAGCACAAATCAAAATAGCAGCAGGGGAGCCATTAAAATTAAAACAAAGAAACATTGAATTTAGAGGACATAGCATCGAATGTAGAATCAATAGCGAAAACCCAAGCAAGAATTTTATGCCATGTCCGGGAACCATCACAGGGCTAAACCTACCAGGAGGGAATGGTATTAGAGTCGATACTGCTATTTATGAAGGATACACAATTCCACCTTTTTACGACTCTATGATTGCTAAAATTATCACACATGGAGATACCAGAAATGAAGCCATCAGTAAAATGAAAAGAGCTTTAGAAGAAATTGTAATAGAAGGAGTAGATACCAACATTGATTTCTTATTTAAGATTATAAAAAATCCTGATTTCATTAGAGGAAACTTTGATACATCATTTATTGAAAAAGAAATTTTGACGAAAGAATAATGGCAAATGTATGCCTGTGGCGAGTTTGTGCTGTGGCGAGTTTGTGCCTGTCCCAAAGTCGCCACCTTGAAAGGAGCTATAGAGTATGATTGTTGATAAAATAAAAAAGAGAGAACCAACGGCTAAAAGAACGGAAAATCAAGTTGATATACAAGTTGGAAAATGGATAAAATGTGATAAATGTAAAGAAATATTATATAAAGAAACGGTAAGAGCCAATAGCAGTATTTGTCCAAATTGTGGTGCGTATTTCAGAATGCATATTAACAAAAGATTAGAAAGTATAATTGATAAAGATACGTATCAAAGATTTGATTTTGATATTGATACAACAAATCCATTAGAGCTAGAAGATTATCCTAAGAAAATAAAAGGCTTACGAGAAAAGACAGGAATCCAAGAGGCAGTCAGTTGTGGAATAGGAGAGATAAAGGGAGAAAAGGTAGTCATTTGTGTGATGGATAGTGGCTTTTTAATGGGAAGTATGGGAGTTGTAGTAGGAGAAAAAATTACTTATGCGATTGAAAAAGCGATTGAATTAAAATTACCACTGATTATATTCTGTGTTTCTGGCGGAGCTAGAATGCAAGAAGGAATTATATCCCTTATGCAGATGGCAAAAACAACAGCAGCTATTTCAAAATTAAATGAGGCTGGCTTATTATACATATCTGTCTTAACAGACCCAACTTATGGAGGTGTTACGGCATCTTTTGCGAGCTTAGCTGATATTATATTGGCAGAGCCAGGTGCAATGATAGGATTTGCAGGTCAAAGAGTGATTAAGCAAACGATTGGAGAGGAATTGCCAAAAGGTTTCCAGACTGCTGAGTTTTTGCTAGAACATGGTTTTGTTGATAAAATTGTAGAAAGAAAAGAATTGAAGGAAACATTATATCAGCTAATTCAGTATCATGAATAACAACTGGAGATTTTTAATGAGATGATTTTTTTCTCTGTACCTAAAGGCATTATTTATTTGTAAGCTCGCTTAACGCTTGCACAGCTAAGGGCATCTCCAAAATCATAAAAAAAGAAAAAGCGGCCATTATGACCGCATTGATAAATATTTGTTTTTAGTTGCCTGACCGCCACGAATGTGGCATACGGATTTGTTGTAATCTAGGATCTCCCGTGACGTCTGATTTGGCATAATCTTTGTAAGATATAAATGTACAGTAGTCTTAGAGATGCCAAAATGCTTCGCTGTTTCACGCACAGTAGAACGATGAGAGTTGAAATAGTTAACAACTTCTGCTACAAAAGTTAAGTCTAACATAATAAGCCTCGCCTCCTCAAGCAAAAACAAAAAATATAAAAGTTAACAAAAACATTATAACAAAATCAACATAAATAGTCAAAGGTTTAGGAAAATTAATTAAAAATTTTTTAAGAAATGTCCCGTAATTCCAGTTATGAGAAAGGAGCAAATAAGATGAAAGAACTAACCGCATGGGAAAAAGTAGAAATAGCAAGAAGTCCGAAAAGAAAAACATCGTTAGATTATATAGAAGAAATTTTCGATGATTTTATTGAATTGCATGGAGATAGAAATTTTAGAGATGATCCATCAATTGTATGTGGTTTGGCGAAAATAGGAAAACAAAATTATACAATTATTGCAGAACAGAAGGGAAGAACCACCAAAGAAAATATAGAAAGAAACTTTGGTATGCCAAATCCAGAGGCTTATCGAAAGGGCATACGTTTTATGAAACAAGCTGAGAAATTTAAAAGACCAGTGATTACTTTTATTGATACAAAAGGAGCATACCCAGGAATTGAAGCAGAAGAAAGAGGACAGCGGAGAAGCCATTGCTAGCTCAATGTTGGAACTTAGTAAGTTAAAAGTACCAGTGATAGCAATTGTGATTGGGGAAGGTTCAAGTGGTGGTGCTTTGGCATTGGGTGTTGGAAATAAAGTCTTTATGCTGGAAAATGCGATTTATTCTATTTTGTCACCAGAGGGATATGCTAGTATTTTATGGAAGGATGCGTCTAGGACGAAAGAGGCGGCTGAGAAGATGAAATTAACGGCTAAAGATTTATATGAATTGAAAATAATAGATAAAATTATTAAGGAACCTAAGGGTGACGAAGAAGAGAGTTTTTTAAAAGTTGCTAAGAGCTTAAAAAAAGAGATTAAAAATACCATAGAGGAAATGAAGGATATGAGCCCAGAAATGATTGCAGAAGAACGATATCAGAAGTTTAGAAATATGGGTGAATATAAGATTTTATAAATATTTCTAATTAATTCTATTTTTTCTTTGTGACTCCCAACTACGAACAATCTGTAATTGCATAACAGATTGTAATCTTGTTGGTCCCCCCGAATAATCACTTCATAAAAAATAGAATTAATTAAGAATAAAATATAATAAAAAAATGGAGGAAAAGGAAATGTTATTAGAAGGAAAGAAAATATTAATCATGGGAATTAGAAATAAGTGGAGCATTGCATTTGGAATTGCGAAGTCTGCTTATGAAAATGGAGCAAAGCTTATTTTTACTTATATGGGAGAAGAAAATAAAGACAAAATAGAAGAATTAACATCAGAATTTGAAGGAAGTAAAGCATATGTTTTAAATGGAGCTTCAGAGGATGAAATTGTAAAAGAAGTATTTACTAAAATCAAAAAAGAAAATGGAAAAATAGATGGAATTGTACATGCGATTGCACATGCGAATACAGAAGATTTACACCATAATTTTATTTTTACAAGCAAAGAGGGATTTGCCCATGCTTGTGATGTAAGTAGTTATTCTTTTGTATTAGTAGCAAGAATGGCAAAAGAACTAGACATGCTAAATGAAAATGCAAGTTTAGTAACGTTAACTTATCATGGTTCTACAAAAGTAATTGATAATTATAATGTTATGGGAGTGGCAAAAGCAGCATTAGAGGCAAGTGTTAGATATTTAGCAGAAAATTTGGGAAAAGAAGGAATGAGAGTCAATGCTGTTTCAGCAGGTCCAATCAAGACACTATCTGCTAAAGGAATTAAAGATTTTGGTTCTGTTTTAACTGTTATTGAAGAAAAAGCACCATTGCATAAAAATGTCACAACGACACAAGTTGGAAATGTAGCTACTTTTCTATTGAGTCCGATGTCTGATAGTATTACAGGTCAAGTGGTTTATGCTGATAATGGTTATAATATTATGGGACTATAATAAAATGTTTAACAAAAAAGATAAAAGGGTCATGCACTTTTCATTTTTGCAAAACATATAATTGGATTATATGAAAAAAGTTTAGGTAGAAATAAAACAAACTTAAACGAGCAAAAATGGAGGTGCATTTATATTGCTATCGCTTTGTATGACAGGAATATTAGGCTTTTTAGGATTTCTAAAATCAGCCGTATTTGTCGTCCGGATATATTCAAGGAGGAAACCTATTTCCAGAGCCACTAACAGCAGAAGAAGAAAGAAATTGCTTAGAGCAAATGGCAAAAGGAGATGACGAGGCTAGAAATATTTTAATTGAAAGAAACTTAAGACTAGTTGCCCATGTGGCAAAAAAATACAGTACAGCAAAAGTGGAACAAGATGATTTAATATCTATTGGTACCGTAGGTTTAATCAAAGGAATTAATAGTTTTAATGTAGAAAAAGGTGCAAGGCTGTCTACATATGTATCTCGTTGTATTGACAACGAAATTCTAATGCATTTAAGGGCAACGAAAAAACTTCGGAGCAGAAGTTTATTTAAATGAACCAATTGGAAAAGATAAAGATGATAATGTGGTAACGCTGCAAGAGGTATTGGAAAATAATGAAAGAAATATTGAAGAAGAAGTCGATATCAAAATGAAGATAAAATTACTTGGTCAGAAGATGAAAGAGATTTTAAAAGACCGAGAAAGAACAATTTTAGAGTTGAGATTTGGACTTCGGGGGTCATAAACCAAAAACGCAAAATGAGATAGCAACAATGATGGGAATTTCTCGTTCTTATGTGTCTCGTATTGAGACAAAAGCGATTCATAAATTGGCCGAAGAAATTAAAGAATAAGTTACAATTCACAGTTTAATTATTGAAGGACAAAAGCATCTAATAAAAATGTTTAAATTTATCAATTAATTTTAGACAGCTGTGAATAGTAACAAGAATAGATATAACTTTTGTAAATTTACGGTGAAAAACTTTCCTATATGTATTATTTGTGGTACAATAGATAAAAAACGAATTTAAGAATTTCTAAGCGGTGGCAACCGCAAAGAAATTCTATAAATTCCCATATTTATCTTGTACAGAAAGTCCTCCTACTAGGAGAACTTTCCTACAATATAAAAATAATTTTAGGAGAGAAACATGCAAAGAACAAAATTAAAAGATAGAATATTACCAACCTATACAAAAGGGGAAGAAATTTTTAATATGACATCTCACATTGTGGGAGCCGTTTTAGGAATTGTAGCGACTGTACTATGTATCGTATTTGCAGCAGTCAATAGTAATGGGTATGGGGTAGTAAGTGGATCCATTTATGGCGTAACCATGATTATTTTGTATACCATGTCTAGTATTTATCACGGATTAAGTCCAAAGGTCAAATCGAAAAAAGTTTTTCAGATATTAGACCATTGCTCTATATTTTTACTAATTGCAGGTTCTTATACACCTTTTGCTTTATGTACTATTAGAGAGTATGATGCACTAGCTCGGATGGCTTATATTTGGTGTGATATGGGGATTAGCTATTTTGGGAATTGTACTAAACTCAATTGATATTAAAAAGTTTAAAGTATTTTCTATGATATGTTATCTATTAATGGGTTGGTGCATTATTATAAAAGCTAATATATTACCAGAATTATTAACAATAAATGGAATGATTCTTTTAGTAGCAGGAGGTATTGCTTATACTGTAGGAGCCATTATATATGGATTAGGAAAGAAATATAAATATGCTCATTCTATTTTTCATTTATTTATTTTATTAGGTAGCTTTTTACAGTTTTTATGCATATTATTGTATGTGATGTGAAATAGTGAGATTTTTATATGAAAAAGTAAGATAATTATACTTAAAATAAGATTTAGAAATGTTTAAGAGCTCTTTTTAATTTGTAAATTTAAATAGGCTATGCTAAAATAAAGACAACTTAATAGAGAAATCAAATTACCCTGCGTAGTGCGTAAAGGCAGAATTTTTAGAACCAACACACGATAAGAGGGGCCCAATCTCTGAATATGGCGTGCAAGCTCACACAGATAACAGTGAGAAGCCCAGGAGTATTTAGGTAGGCACCCACCTGTTTTTGGGAACAGGTCCTTAAAAATTCAAGGCAACTGACGGCTAAGGCGGGGCTTTTTTTATATTCTAGGAAAGTTCTCCGAACTTCCTATCATATAAAGCATTTTACAGAAAATTGCTTTGCAATTTTCGCGGACGAACAATTAAACGTGGGCTGAACTCTACCAATCAAATTTTTAAAATATTAATCAGCCCACTATTGTTTTTTCTATTTTAAAATTTCCAGAATATGGGTTGTCATAAAAATGTAATATAATAGTCATAGACAAGAAAAATAAAAAGTAGTAGAATGTATATTAATAGAGAAACATAAGACAAAAAGTCGAAAATAGGGGGATTTTAAAATGAGAGACAAAGGTATTACATTAATTGCACTAGTTATCACAATGGTATTACATTATTACTATTGTATAAAATATAGTAATAACAATGGTTTCCTTGAAGCAATGATTTAAAATATAGATACATATTAAAAGATTTTACAGAAATGTAAAGTCTTTTTTTTATGGCAAAATCGAAGAGCCATAAATATTATATATATTTATCTAATAATAACAATATCATTATATAAAATATTTATTTATATTTCAAGGTTTTTCGTGGTTTTAAAATTTTTTATAAATTAGGAGGAAATGATTATGATTGATAGCATAAATTATATTTTAAATGGTGTGAGATATTTAGACATACCAAAATTAGTAACATTAGGAATTACTTATCACAATTTAAGATACAAAAAAGGTACAAATGGCAAAATGTATGTAAGTTATGGAAATGTAACAGAAAGTACAGAAAAAGAATTTGCAGTTAGTGGAATTGGTTTTAATTACAATAATATGTACTTTAGATACTTGCCCCAGTTTGATTGCATACTAATTACAACTAATGTGCATAAGATTTTAGGAAAAACAAACATCTTGTTAAGTGATAGAGATAATTATATTAGACATATAGATTATGTTGTAAAACTTTTATTCAATGCAGAATTTTCACAACTAGAATTACATCGTATTGATTATTGTGTAGACCTAGAATTAGATTACAAGGTAATGTATGAGTACTTGCAGTTATTATATAAGCACAAATCAGCATACCAACATATAAATCGTATAAATAACTATGAAACATCAATTTATATAACATCATTATATGGACAGAAAAGTATCAACATCTATGATAAGTACCAATGTGAGAAAGACAAATATATTAAAGCATACCAAAAAGCATATAACAGAAATGGAATAAGTTTAGAGGAATACCAAGAAACATATCCAGCAGAATATGAAAAGTACAAAAACATCTTTAGAATTGAGGTACAAAATACCAAGAAACTAATAAAACAACAATCTCAAGAATTACAGAAAGATAAAACAAAAGATTTAATTATAGAGCATAAAGTAAATAAAAGCCTATATGGGTATTGGAATCAAAAAAGTATGGAAACATATTATTTTGACTTTTTAGAGCCTTTTCTTTACAAAGGTACTTATTACAAGTTAAAAAAGGCAAAGCAAATGATAAAGAAAGAAGAAACTATTGTTATAAATGGCAAAGAGGAAAGCATTAGTGAAAGTATAAAAGCAGAGTTAAAGGAATTTATAGAAATAGTAAACGAATATGGCATAACAAATGCAATACAAGATAAAGATAAAAAAGCAGATACTATTCCCAAGTGGTGTGGTGCAACTATTTGTCAATATAAAACAGATTTAGAAGCACTAGGTATCAATATTGTAAAAATATCTATAAGAGAAAGAAAACATCTAAAAAAAGAAAAGGAAATAATAGAAAAATCAAATCATAGTAAAGATTGGAAAGCCAAGTTAATAGAGTTTATAGTGGCAGTTGGTAAGTATGGCATAACAGAGGTAACAGCCGAAAAGAATAAGGAAATCACATCTTATGGCAAAATCAAGGAACATAAGACTTGGTGTGAAACAACAGTAAATAAGTATATTGGAATATTAGAAAAATTAGGAATAAATCCAGTAACCCTTGATAACGATAGTGAATTTGATAGTTTGGAAAGTTTATATACATTAGCCCAAGATACGGCAAAAGAAAAGTATTTTGACATTGATAATTTAGAAATACCAACACCAGTAGTACCAACACCAGCAACACCAGTACCAATAGCACCACCACCAAGTGGTAGCACAATAAGAAGGATGAATTATACATTTTAAATTAAAGTTAAGTAAAATATTAATGTAGCAGGTACTAAAAAGTACAATGCACAAATTATCTTTTTTCCATTATAAATTACAAAAGGGGCGATATATAGTTATGCACTTATTAGAGATAAGACAAAATTTGAATGATACATCTTTAGAAATTGACATATACGAGATTAGCAAAATCATTAGGAAATTAGAAACCTTGACAGAAATCACAGACGATTTAAGCAAGACAGATTTTGACTATATATCAAACCTATTATTTAAAAGCCGTACATTACTAAACAAAGCATATACAATATTCAAAATAAACAATGAGGAGGTGCAGAAAAATGGTAAGCAGAAAACAGATTAGTAAAACATCAGCAAGTAGAAAAGTTTTGACAGAGGGGTTACAAAATACCGATAGACTAGACATAACAGACTTATTACAAGTAGAGAAAGAAAGAATTGACGACATTTTAGCACGTATACAAGAAGTACCAATTGACACAGCAACAGCAAATTATATTTATAATTTAGTTAATATAAGTGATATGACATTAAATAACATTTGCACAGATTTTTTAGAAATGGAGGTGTATTAAAATGAAAGAACTTGAAATTATAGAATTACAAGAAATACCATTAGAGCAAATAATATCATTTTCAAAGTTAGATAAACCAGTTGTAACTATATTAGACGAACTTAATTTTGGGTTATTCAATCAAATGGTAGTATGGGCAGATGAATTAAAACTTGTATATTTTTTAGTTAAAGGCACAAACAAGATAGCATTTATAGGCAATCAACAAGTAGCATTAAAAATTGCAAGATTATTACAAGTAAAATCACAAGTTATGTATTCCACTTTATTAAAGCCCAAGAAAATATTAGGAAAAATTTATACACCAAAACGAGATACAAATTATGTAGTACAAGCATTTGGAACAGACGGCAAACCAATTGAGCCATTTATCGAAACCGAAATAGAAAAAGTTGATTGCAATACTTTAGGTAAATATACTTTTAGAAATTATAAATATTACATCAGCGTCAGAGGTAGTAAGAATAATAAAATTACAAATTGTCAACTATTACGAGATAAGCGAAGAAATTTCACATTAACAGGCAAAATTTAATGTATTTTGAAAATATCTAATACAAATAACAAATTAGCAATAAGAGGTTGCAACGAGGATTTAATTTAAGACATTTTTATATTACAAGCAATAAAAGAGTAATAGCCAAAATATAAAATCAAGAGAAAAACCCCTTGACATATTTTGAAACTTATAAGAATTTTATGATTGAAAATATCAGCATAAAATTTTTAAGGCGAGGGACTTGTAAAGCGAAAATAGACCATATATACTAGCATCACGAGGTTTGCAAACTTATTTTTAGAGTTAGGAGGTGTTAGTGTATATGGAAAATGCAAAAGACAAAGAAACAGAATTGTTAAAGCACTTTGATTCAATATTTGATACAGATACATTAAAAACAATCAAATTTGACAATATGCCTATGTTGAAAGCATTGTTTGATTATTTTGAAGAATTTCTATACAAGCCAAGTCCAAAATATGATAAGTTACGAAGACAACATATAGAAGTTTCAGACCTATTAGAAAAATCTTTTACAGAAGGGCAACAGACATTGTTTGAGAA
>CANOYI010000030.1 GCA_947571515.1 uncultured Clostridium sp.
ATAAACCTGTCCCCCTTTGTCTCAAAAGGAGTAGTGTAATGAGTACCAAAGAAGAAACACAAAAAATGCGAAAAGTGAATATGAGAATTTTTCCGACCTATAAAAAATTAGCCTGGGATTATTTATTCTTTTATACGATTGACTTCTTATTTTTAACACAGATTAAAGGAATTAGTGCAGCAGATGTCGTACTAAAAAGTACATTTTATGCCTTTTTTAGCATTATCATGCAAATCCCAGCTAATATCATTATAGAATTTTTAGGGAGAAAAAATAGTATTATCTTAGGAAATATTTTAAACTGCTTTTATATGGTAATTGTGATGTTAAGTCGAAATTTATTTGATTTAATATTTGCAGAATTTATATCAGCAATAGCATTTTCTATCAAAAATATTGCTGAGCCAAGCTTACTAAATGAGTCCATACCACCTTCTAGATATAAAGGTAAAATATATTCAAAAATAAGTGCAAAAGGAGCAGCTGGGTATTATTTATTTAATGCCATATCAACAGTAATGGCAGGTTATCTATTTACGATAAATGGCTATTTACCAGTAATATGCTCATTAGTTGTTTTAATCGTAGTAGCTGTTTTATCAATGGGATTGATTGAACCAATTCAAAAGAAGAAAAAAAGTGGTAACAAGATGCTAGGAACGGAACAATTAAAAGAGATAAAAGAAGGATTTATTTATGTTCTAAAGTCAGAAAGATTAAAAGCATTGATACTATGTGCTTCACTAATTGTCTCTTTGCTATCAATTTTAGGTAATTATCATGTTAGTTTATTAGAAGAACTAAAGGTATCTTCTGTAATAATTGGAATGGTAACAGCTTTGGGAAATTATATTAGCTCCTTTGCTTCCAAAAAGCAAGAGCAATTTCACATGAAATTAAGAAATAAATATTTGATTACTGTTGCTATGATGTTATCAATCAGTACAATGATAGCAGGAATCTGTGGATTGAAGGGAGAAGAATATATCCTATTAATAGGAATTATTATTATAACAAACATAATTTTTAGATTTGCAAACGGAATGTATTATACGATTATCGATAAATATTTAAGAAATTTTACCAATAAAGAAATAGATACTAAAATATTTGCAGCTAACAATCTATTTTGTGGCATAATTAGAGTGGTAGGAGGATTATTTGCTTCCTTCTTATTAGATAAAATGACAACAGCTTACTGTATGATTATTATTGGTGTTATCTTTACAATTGCTTTTATACTAACGAAAAAGTATATGAGTAGTCGTGTAGGGCTAAAACCAGAACAATATTCGAAAGAAGAAACTAAATATGACGAACAATGAGACAAGTGGGATGTGCAAAAAGAAACGTCCCTAATGCACATCCCAGCTGTTTCATATATTAGGAAAGTCATACTGACTTTCTAATATATAAAAAATATTGTACACAAATTTATTTCATAAATTTGGCAGACGAACAAATTAACGTAAAGCCAAAGAAAAAAGTTTAAATTATGCTAATCTTAAGGCTTTCCGATTTGTTCAAAAGGAGAGTAAGTAAGAATGATTCCAAATAGATTAAAACTAGGTGATACCATAGGAGTGGTAGCACCGTCAAATCCAATCATAGGAGATAATGTAGAAGAGTTAGAACAAGCAAAACAGATAGTTGAAAAAAGTGGATTTAAAATAAAATTTTCTAACCATATATTTTCTAATACAAATGGTTATAGTAGTACAGCTAAGGAAAAAGCAGAAGATATCAATGAAATGTTCCAAGACAAAGAAGTAAAGATGATATGGTGTGCCAAAGGAGGAAACAACTCTAATACTACATTTGAATTTTTAGATTATGCATTGATTAAACAAAATCCTAAAATTTTATGTGGTTATAGTGATATTACTTCTATTACTAATGTAATTCATGCAAAAACAGGATTAGTCACTTTTAACGGAACTAACTTTAAAACTATTGCAACAGATGAAACTGATTATAGCTATCAAGAAGCAATAAAAAGGTTCGTAGAAGGAAGTTTAGAATTAGGAAGAGAAAACCAAGAATATAAAACAATCCAAGAAGGACAAGTAGAAGGAAAGCTTATAGGCGGAAATCTTACTATGGTACATAGTTTAGTAAGTGGCAAGTATCAAGTTGATTTTCAAGATAAAATATTATTTATAGAAGAACTTGGATTTGAAACAGAACCTGCTATGGCAAGTCATGCTTTAGCACATATGAAACAAAATGGAGTATTTGAAAAAATAAAAGGATTATGGATTGGTAATTATCAACATGAAAGTAATATCACATTAGAACAAATTGTATTAGATACATTAGAAGGAAAATATCAATTTCCAATCATCAAATCCAACAATTTTGGACATATCGATACTAAAATTGTTATACCAATTGGAACAACAGCTAGAATAGACACGAACCAAAGAAGAAAAATAGAATTAATAGAACAATGTGTAAAATAGAAAATGAAAAAGGGAAAAGGAGTGGCGAGTTTGGGACAGGCACAAAGTAACCAAATGTTTGAAACGTGGGAAGAATTAGAAGAATCAATTGTTAATTGTAATAAGTGTAAGTTGTGTAAAACAAGGCAAAATATTGTTTTTGGAGTAGGAAATAGAGAAGCGAAAATCATGTTTATCGGGGAAGGACCAGGTGCAGACGAGGATAGACTCGGCGAACCATTTGTGGGAAGAGCTGGAAAATTAATGAATATGGCTTTTCAAATGGTTGGTATTAAAAGGGAAGAGGTATACATTGCTAATATTGTAAAATGTAGACCACCAGCTAACCGAAATCCAGAGGAAGATGAGGCTTTTGCTTGCATGAATTATTTAAGAAATCAGGTTATTTTGGTACAACCTGAGATTATTGTGTTACTTCGGGAGTGTGGCATTGAAAAATATTTTAGGTAAAGAGTATGGAATAACAGCTTCTCGAGGAAAATGGATTGAAAAGAAGGGAATTAGCTATATGCCAACTTGGCATCCTGCTGCCTTACTTCGTGATGAAACAAAGAAAATTGATTTTATTCATGATTTAAAATTAGTATTAGATAAATATAAATAATTTAATGATTTTTTTAAAAGGTTATTTTATTTTTTATGAAGTAACAATTCGGGGGGACCAACAAATTATAGACTGTTACCAAATTTTTATAAAAAATTTGGTTTACAGTCTGTTATGTAGCCTAAGAGTTACAAATAAAAAATAAAATAACCTTTGTATAAACTTATTGCACAAAGGAGTCAAATAAATTGACAGACAGAAATATCTATAATAAAATGCAGATAAATCAAGAACTAAATTCATATAATTTCGGAAGGAATGTATTAAAAATGGAAAAAATAAACGAAAAATCTAATTATTGTTTAAACTGTAAAACAAAGCCATGTTCTATAAAAGGTTGTCCATTGGGGAATCATATTCCCCAATTTATAGAGCAAATCAAACAAGGTAATTACAAAAAAGCATATGAGATATTATCGGAGACAACAGTATTACCAGGTATTTGTGGAAGAATATGTCCCCATCAAAAGCAATGTCAAGGCTCTTGCGTAAGAGGTATCAAAGGAGAAGCTGTTTCGATAGGAGATTTAGAAGCTTTTATCTTTGATACAGTAATAGAAGATAGAAACAGTTTACGAAATTGTTATGAGGAGGAAATGAACAAGAATAAAAACAATAAAAAAGTAGCAGTTATCGGAGGAGGACCAGCTGGATTAACAGCGAGTGCTTTTTTAGCAAAAAAAGGAATACAAGTAACCATATATGAAAAATATGACTATTTAGGTGGATTATTAGTGCATGGCATCCCTGAATTTAGATTGCCAAAAGAAATTGTACAGAAATCAGTAGATAAGATTTTGCAATTAGGAATTGAAGTAAAATATAATCAACAATTAGGAAAGAATCTTTTTTTGAAAGATTTAGAAAATCAATATGATGCTATTTTCTTAAGTTTTGGTGCTAATCAATCTTCTAAAATGGGAGTAGAAGGTGAAAATTTAGAAGGCGTATTTGGCGGAAATGAACTTTTAGAATACAATATACATCCAAATTACAAGGGTAAAACAGTGGCTGTAGTTGGTGGCGGAAATGTAGCAATGGATTGTGCTAGGACAATTAAAAAATTAGGTGCTAAAGAAGTAAAAGTTATTTATAGAAGAGCTAGAGAACAGATGCCAGCAGAAGATAAAGAAGTAGAAGAAGCTAGGAGAGAAGGAATTGAATTTTTATTCCAAAATAATATTGTAAAGATTAAGGGGAAAAATAAGGTAGAAGAAGTTGAGTTAATTAAAACAAAATTAGTGCAAAAAGAAAATGATACTAGATTAGTTCCTGTGAATGTTGAGAATAGTAATTATACAATAAGGCTAGACAATGTTGTAATGGCACTTGGTTCTCAAGTAGAACCATATGTCAAAGAATTAGGGTTAGAAACAAATAAATGGGGAAATATTGAAATAAATGAAAACTATCAGACTTCCAATCCTAAAATATTTGCTGGTGGAGATTTAGCAGGTAGAAAAGCAACGGTGGCTTGGGCAGCACATTCTGGAAGAGAAGCGGCAAGAAATATAAATGAAAGAATTTAATATAAATAAAAAGAGTCTATTCTGTTTTTTATATTGTAGTAAAGTTTTATGTAGCATACGTTATCTGTAATCGCTAAAGCTCAACAGTCAAAAAGTCCTAGTAGGAGGACTTTTTGTACTATTCTAGGAAAGTTCTCTGAATTTCCTAGAATATAAAAGCATTCCACAGAAAATTGCTTTGCAATTTTCGCGGGCGAACAAAGACGCGGACTTTGCAATGCTTAAAACAGAAAAAATGTTATTAATGTCCGCTTTTGTTCTATATTAGGAAAGTCATACTGACTTTCTAATATATAAAAACATTGTACACAAAGTTATTTCATAAATTTGGCACACGAACAAATTAACGGAAAGCCAAAGAAAAAAAGTTTAAATTATGCTAATCTTAAGGCTTTCCGATTTGTACGAGATAAAAAATAGAATAAACTTCTTAATATGGCATATTTTCTTCTTCAGTAGATGCACCGAAGATAAGTTTTTTTAATGTTTTAATAACACGAATAAATACGTTTTCTTTTTTTGTAACAACTTTAAGAGCTGTTTCAAATTGTCCATTTTCTAATAAGTTATATTTGTATTCTAGTTCTTCCATTTTTGCAACATAATAATCATTGAAAAAGGTATATCCATCGGTAAATCCAATAAGATCTCTAAAAGTGTATAATTTTTTTCTATATGCTTCAATACCTTCTAAATCTATAATTTTATCAAAAGCAGTATCAAAATAACTAGAAATGATAAGATTCTGTGTTCTCATAAAAATTAAAGTGATTTCGTTTTTTAATTCATCTATCTTTTTAATCATTCCATCCACTTTTTTATTTCTATCATCAATTTGAGCAATTTTATTATTTATTTTAATAATATCTTCTTCATGATAAAGAATATCATCAATAGCATTTTGAACAGCCATAAAAACTTTCGGAGAGGTCAATTCAGAAAATGCCTTTTTAAAATTGTCGTTACTTTTTAAGGTACTTTCAAACAAAACATCTTCACCAGTAATATAAGCTAATTGATTGACTAAACAACATTCTATAGGATAATAAGAAGGACTGGTTGTTTCAAAACTAATACCAAAATATTTTACATATTCTTTTGAAATAGCGTTGATTTTAGATGCCATCAATTGAACAGCGGCTTCATTTATGCCTAGTCCATATACTTTAAATTCTGTATAATCACAAAGTCCCATTCTTACTAAATTATTTCTTTTATCTTTTATTTCTTGAATATAATGGATACACTCATGAACAGCAAATTCTTCTAAATCTTCATCTGCAATGTGTTCATTAAAATAAATAGATGTGTTTTTGTAGAAATAATTTGCTTCTGCCATTCCTTCTGGCATTTTTGCTCGGTACATATTTAATCTGGATAATCGAATAAATAACTCATTTTGATTAAAGCCATATTTAGGAAATGTATTACAAATTTTTTGTGATATATTTCGTGCAATTGAATTGATTTTTAGAGTATTTAAGTTTTGTATTACTTCAATTCCGTCTTTTTTTAAATCTGTTTCTATACTCATAGATATTCTCCTTAGTACAATCTAAGCTTATTATACTATAAAAATAGAGAGAATGTGTTTCAGGAATATTAAATGTTATTTACAGTTTTATGACAGAAAGTAATAAAAAATGAAATGATGGGAAGTAAAAAGTCGAAATTTGTCTATAGATTTTTCTTGACATATCAGTTCTAGCTGTGTATAATAATAACACAATTAATTGTAAAAAAAATAGGAAGGGAGGGAATTCTATGGATAATAATGCGAAAAATGAAATCTTGGCTGCCATTGAAAATATTAATATAAAAATAGATATTATGCAGGAACAAGTAGCAAAGATACCAGAGATGCAGAGAGAAATAGCAAAGATACCAGAGATGCAAAGAGAAATAGCCAAGATACCAGAGATGCAAAGAGAAATAGCCAAGATACCAGAGATACAGCAAGATATAAGAAATATCAGCAGAAGTGTAGCTGTCATTGAACATGAGCATGGAGACAAATTAAGAGCACTATTTGATGCTTTTGCAGTAAATACAGAAAAGATAGAAACACAAGAAGAAAGAATCGGCTTTTGCGAAAAAAAACTTGAAAATCATGATACAGAAATTACATATTTAACAAATAAAGTTCAAGGTCTATAAAAGCCTATTAGAACTTAGATAAAAACATAGTCCTAATAGGCTAAACAAATTATTTTACAACAATATTATAAATCTTATTTTTTACATAAATTTCTTTTATAATCGTTTTACCCTCTAATTTAGAAGCAATTGCTTCATAAACTTTTTGTTTCACAACTTCATCACTTTCATCAGGAACCATTTGAATCGTTGCTTTTAATTTACCATTAAATTGAATTGGTAATGTTATTTCATTGGCAATTGTTTTTTCTTCATCATACTCAGGCCATTTTTCGTAAGTAATGGTAGTGGTATGCCCTAGAATATTCCACAGTTCTTCTGTGATATGAGGTGCAACAGGATTTAATAATTTCAAAAATCCTTCTGCATAAGTAAGAGGGAAGATTTCCTCTTTATTAACCGTGTTAATAAAAATCATCATTTGTGAAATAGCTGTATTGAAATTCATCGTTTCATAATCATTTGTAACCTTTTTTACAGTATAGTGATAAACTCTTTCAAGATTTGGATTTACTTCATCTTTTATTTTTTCAGATTCTGTATACAATCTCCACACTCTATCTAAGAATTTCTTAGAGCCGTCAATTCCATTTGGATCCCATGGCTTGGCAGCATCAATTGGTCCCATAAACATTTCATAAACTCTCAAGCTATCAGCACCATATTGTTTTATCATATCATCAGGATTAATAACATTTCCTTTCGATTTACTCATTTTTTCGCCATTTGTACCTAAAATCATACCTTGATGACGAAGCTTAGCAAATGGCTCTTTAACAGGAACAACCCCTTTATTGTACAAATATTGATTCCAAAATCTAGAATATAATAAATGTCCAACGGCATGTTCAGGACCACCAACATATAAATCAACAGGTAACCAATATTCTAACAATTTTTTATTGGCCAATTCATCTTGATTTTTAGGGTCGATATATCTTAAGAAATACCAACTGGAGCCAGCAGCTCCTGGCATCGTACTTGTTTCACGTTTAGCAGGTCTGTTTTCCCATTTTGTATTTACCCAATCAGTTGCTTTATCTAAAGGAGAAGCACCAGCTTTTGATGGAGCATAGTCTTCTAATTCAGGTAAAACTAAAGGTAAATCGCTATCTGCTAAGGCTTTCATTTCATCATCTACATATACAATTGGAATGGGTTCACCCCAATAACGTTGTCTTGCAAAAATCCATTCACGAAGTTTATAATTTACTTTTTTCGTACCAATTTTGTTTTCTTCTAACCAGGTAGTTATTTTGTTGATAGCTTCTTGCTTACCAAGACCATTTAGAAAATCAGAATTGATATGAGGGCCATCTTCTGTAAAAGCTTCTTTTGCAATATCGCCACCTTCTAAAACAGGTATAATATCAATACCAAATTTAGTAGCAAATTCATAATCTCTTTGGTCGTGGGCAGGAACAGCCATAATACATCCTGTACCATAAGTTGCTAAAACATAATCGGAAATCCAAATAGGAATTTCTTTTCCATTGACTGGATTAATGGCATAAGCACCAGTAAATACACCAGTTTTATCTTTGTTTAATTCGGTTCTTTCCAAATCAGATTTGCTAGCAGCTAGTTTTTTATATTCGTCAACAGCTTGTTGTTGCTCATCTGTTGTAATTTGATTTACCAATTCTAATTCTGGTGCTAATACGCAATAAGTAGCACCAAATAAAGTGTCCGGCCTTGTTGTAAATATAGTAAATTCTAAATTATTATTTGCTACTTTAAAAGTAACTTCAGCACCTTCACTACGACCAATCCAATTTCTTTGAATTTCTTTGGTAGATTCAGGCCAATCAATTTCATCTAACCCATCTAATAAAAGATCAGAATATTGAGGAATGTCTAAAACCCATTGCTTCATGTTTTTACGAACAACAGGGAAGCCACCTCTTTCACTTTTCCCATTGATTACTTCATCATTGGATAAAACACAGCCTAATTCTTCACACCAGTTAACAGGCATTTCCACTAATTTAGCCAATCCATCTTGATATAATTGTTTAAAAATCCATTGTGTCCATTTATAATAGTCTGGGTCACAAGTAGAAATTTCTTTATCCCAATCAAAAGAAAGTCCAAGCATTTTTAATTGCCTTTTAAAGGTTGCAATATTGTTAGTGGTAAAACCAGCTGGATGATTTCCTGTTTTAATGGCATATTGCTCTGCTGGTAAGCCAAAAGCATCCCAACCCATTGGATGTAAAACATTATATCCTTGCATTCTCTTCATCCTAGACATAATATCAGTTGCTGTATATCCTTCAGGGTGTCCTACATGTAGACCTTGACCAGATGGATAAGGGAACATGTCTAAGGCATAGAATTTTGGTTTTGAAAAATCCCATACATCAGTAAAAAAGGTCTTATTTTCGTTCCAATAATTTTGCCATTTTTGTTCAATTTCATTAAATTTATATTCCATAAATTAAAACCCCTTTCATTTTTATATTTTGTTATTTGGAATTTGTTGGTCTGTTTTTTTGTTCGATTTTGCTTATTATATAACAAAATCCTTAGGGATTCAAGTAAAATATGACGTTTAATCTATTATTTTTTAGACAATATAGAGTGTTTAGCTTAAATACATATGTATTTAAGCTAAATATTCTAATCCTCACTTGCAAAAGGTCGAAACTTGAATTAAATATTATTGAAATTAAAGTGTAAAAATGATACAATGCGAAGCGAGGTGTGATTATGATAGATATTGAAAATGCCAAAAAAGAGTTAATAAATCATGTTAACAAAATACAAATAGACAATCCAAGAGTACAGATGAAGTTAGGACACATTATAAGAGTAGCGCAAAATTGTAAGAAGTTAGCAACTAATTTGAAATTAACAAAGGAGAAGATTCAATTAGCGGAATTAATTGGATTACTTCATGATATAGGAAGGTTTGAGCAATATAAAATATTAGATAAAAATAAAAAAGAAAAATTTGACCATGGAAAAGCAGGGGTAGAGGTTTTAAAAAAAGACAATTATATTAGAAAGTATATAAAAGAAGATATATACGATGATATTATCTATACAGCTGTCTATGAACATAACAAGTATCAATTATCAGAAGGATTATCACAAGAAAAGGAACTGTTTTGTAAAATCATAAGAGATGCGGATAAATTAGACCTTATCTATGAGGGAGCAGTCATTTATTGGGAACAACCAGAAAGAATAAAACAAGTGGAAGAAGGAAAATTATCTGAAAAAATGTTAGAAGATGTTTATCAAACGAGATTAGCAGATGGTAGAAATAAAATGAGTGAAATAGATCAAATTTTACGATTTGCTTCCTATGTTTTTGATGTTAATTTTTCTTATAGTTTTAAAGTTTTGAAGGAAAATGATAATCTTAGTAAGATGATTGATAAGTTTGACTACCAGATACCAGAGACGAAAGACCGAATGATGAAGGTTAAGAAAATAGTGAATGAATATATTGTGAATCATATTCATTAGCAAAGTTTATTATATTTTTTATTTGTGACTCCCAACTTCGAACAGTCTGTAATAGTATAACAGACTGTAACTTGTTGGTCCCCCCGAATTGTCACTTCATAAAAAATATAATAAACTTTATTAAAGATAGAGAATAATAAAAGAAGAAGGGATTTGTAGTAAAATTGGGTAAAAAATTATTGATAACAGAGAAACCATCAGTAGCGATGGAATTTGCAAAAGCATTAAAAATAACGACTAATCGAAAAAATGGATACCTAGAATCCGAGAACTGGATTATCACATGGTGTGTAGGGCATTTAGTAACGATGAGTTATCCAGACAAATACGATGAAAAATTAAAGTTATGGCGATTAGAAACACTTCCTTTTATTCCAGAAGATTGGAAATATGAAATTATTCCAGCGGTACAAAATCAATTTAATATTGTAAAAGAGCTAATGCAAAGAGAAGATATTGAAGAAATCTATAATGCTGGAGACTCTGGACGTGAAGGAGAGTACATACAAAGATTAGTATTTATGATGGCAGAACCGAACCAAAATGCAAAAATGAAAAGAGTTTGGATTGACTCTCAAACAGAGGAAGAAATCACAAGAGGAATTCGAGAAGCGAAAGATTTGTCTGAATATGATAGCTTATCAGATAGTGCTTATTTAAGGGCGAAAGAAGATTATTTAATTGGCATTAATTTTTCAAGATTATTATCGATTATTTATGGAAGGCAATTAGCAAAAAGTATCCATGAAGATAAAGCTTCTATATCAATAGGTAGAGTAATGACATGTGTACTAGGAATGATTGTAGAAAGAGAAAGAGAAATCAGAAATTTTGTCAAGACAAAATATTATAAAATTTTGGGAGAATTTGGAGATGAAACAGCTTCTTTTAAGGCGGAATGGAAAGTAAATGAAAAATCAAAAATGTATGAATCAACAAAGCTATATAATGAGACAGGATTAAAAAAAGAACAAGACGCCAAAGATTTTATTGCTAGTTTAACAGGAGAACAAGCAACCATAATAAACTTAAAAAAATCCAAGCAAAAGGAAAATGCTCCGCTTTTATTTAATTTAGCAGAGATTCAAAATGAATGTACCAAAAGATTTAAAATTAAACCAGACCAAACATTAGAAATGATACAAAATTTATATGAAAAAAAATTGGTAACTTATCCAAGAACAGATGCAAGAGTGCTTTCAACAGCAGTCGCTAAAGAAATATCGAAAAATCTAAATGGAATAGCAAGAGGTTATAAAGATGATGAAATACAAGGGTACATCAAAAAAATGGTAGATGAGAAATATTCGACTGATTTGCTTAAAACGAAATATGTCAATGATAGTAAAATTACTGATCACTATGCAATTACGCCAACAGGACAAGGATATGAAAATTACAATCAACTGTCAGACTTACAAAAACAAGTTTATAAGGTTATTGTAAAAAGATTTTTAGCTATTTTCTATCCACCAGCTGAATATAGCAAAATACAAGTAACGGTTGGTATTGAAAATGAGACATTTCATTGTAGTGGAAAAGTGTGTGTAAAACAAGGCTTTTTGGAAATATTAAAACCGATGGAAAAAGGAGACAAAAAATCCACAGAAAATGCAAAAAATGTGGATAACGACACCGAAAGAACAGAAAACAAGAAGCAAGATAACAATAACTTGGAAATTTTAAAGAATTTAAAAAAAGGTCAAAATATTGAAGTAAAAAACTTTGAAATAAAAGATGCGGAAACTTCACCACCAACTAGATATAATTCAGGATCTATTATTTTAGCAATGGAAAATGCAGGAAAACTAATTGAAGAGGAAGAATTAAGAGAACAAATCAAAGGAGCTGGAATTGGAACGAGTGCAACAAGAGCTGAGATTATGAAAAAGCTAGAGAAAATTCGATATATTGACGTAAATAGCAAAACACAGATTATTACGCCAACAGAAAAAGGAGAAAGAATTTATGATATTGTGTATCGTTCTATGCCAGATATGTTGAATCCAAAGCTTACAGCTAGCTGGGAAAAGGGATTAGATTTGGTGGCTAAGAAGGAGATTAAGCCAGAAGAGTTTATGACAAAATTGAAGAACTATATTCATTCTAAATTTGATAAATTGGTGGTGAAAATGTAAGAAAAAAGTTAGGATTCAAAGTTTAAGTAAGTAATAACAAAATTTATTAGTATTTTTATAAAATAACTCCCAGCTACATAATAGAATGTAAATCAAATGATATCAAAGTTTTATATCATTTGATAACATTCTATAATTTGCTGGTCCCCCCGATTTGTTATTTTATAAAAATATAATAAATTTTTCATATAAAAATTTTGGCTATGAATAATAACACAAAAAATGTTGATTAAAAAATGCCCAAATAACTCTTTTCTTTCTGCATAAAATATAGTATAATACAATTGCCAAAAGAGATGAATCTTTTTGACAATCAAGATTTACTAGGAGAAAAAAATGAACACCATTTTAGGAGAACTAGGTAAATCAGAGAAATTCATTGATTTACTAAAACAAATCGAAAACAAAACAAGTCCGATAGCAATATCGGGCTTAACTGACGTGGGAATGATACAAATTGGAACAGCCATCCATGAATTTGGGAAAAAACCAATTTGCATTATTACCTACAATGAAATACAAGCAAAAAAACTATATCAGGATATACAATACTTTACAGATAATGTTGTGTTATTTCCCAAAAAAGAAATCGTAACCTATGATTATGTAGCAGAAAGCAAAGAGCTTCCCTACCAAAGAATTGAAGCATTAAATCAAATAAAAGCTAGAAAAAATTTAATCGTAGTAACTACCATAGAAGCAGGTCTTCAAAAGTTGCCAACCAAAGAAGCCTTATATGCTAATGAACTAAATTTTAAAATAGGAGAAACGTGCTCTTTAGAAGAAATCAAGCAAAAATTAGTCAAGTTAGGATATGCAAGATATGATTTAATTGAGGGAAGAGGACAATTTAGTATTCGTGGAGGAATTGTTGATATTGCTACCAATGAAACAACAGGTGTTAGAATTGAATTTTGGGGAGATGAAATAGATTCCATTCGAACCTTTCATATCACAAGCCAAAGGTCAATCCATACACTAGAAAAAGCTACCATCTATCCAGCACATGAATACATTTTAGAAAATTCCGTTGAAAAAATCTGTCAAAAAATAAAAGAGACTACTACCAATCAAAAACAAAAAGAAATCATAGAAGAAGATATCGAGCAAATCAAAGCAGGAAATTATATCAGCAAAATTGATAAATATTTTGATTGTTTTTATGAAAAACAAGAAACGATTCTAGACTATTTATCTGTTTATTATTGTATATTTTTAGATGAAATTGGAAAAATAAAACAAAGAGCAACTAACATTGCCATTGATAACAATAATTTGACAAAGGCTCTTGTCGAAAAAGAAAAAGTGATACCAGATGCGATTACCAATTTATTAGCTTATGAAAACATAGAAGAAAAGCTAATGAAAAAACAAATTGTTTATGCTGAAAAACAAGATATCGAAAATAAATTAGCAACTGAAAAATATAAGTTTTTCTATAAAGAAGTAAATTACTACAAAAGCGAGCTAGAAAATTTAATAGAAGATTTACAAAAAGCAATCAGTGAAAAGAAAAAAGTTTATATGTTAGTATCGACAAAAGAGAAAGCAAAAAAAATACAATCTTTATTAAATGAAAAAGAAATCATCAATAAAATAGAAGAAAAACTGAACCAAACCATTATTGTAAAGGCAAATGAATGCATTGTAACTATTAGTATTGGAACTTTATCAGCAGGATTTGAATCCTATGATTTAAAAGAATTAGTAATGGTTGCTGATGATTTGATTGATGGAGAGAAAAGAAGAAAGAGAATTGTAAATAGTGATTTTAAAGAAGGAGAAAAAGTAGTATTTGCAGACTTAAAAGTAGGAGACTATGTAGTTCATAGAAGATATGGAATTGGTATCTACATTGGTGTCAATACTATTAAAGCAGATGGAACCATAAAAGATTACATCAAAATAAAGTATAAAGATGATGATATCCTTTATATACCAACCAATGACTTAGATTCTATTCGAAAATATATTGGTGGAGATGCCATTCAGCCTAAAATCAATCGTTTGGGAAGCAAAGAATGGGAAAACACAAAAACAAAAGTAAAAAATAATTTGCGTGAAGTAGCAAAAGAACTAATTGAATTATATGCGAGAAGGGAAAAAGCACAAGGATTTAGTTTTAGTCAAGACACACCTTGGCAAACGGAATTTGAAGCAAAATTTCCTTATCAAGAAACCGATGACCAATTACGTTGTATCGAAGAAGTGAAAAAAGATATGGAAATGACAAAACCAATGGATCGATTGTTATGTGGTGATGTGGGATATGGAAAAACGGAAGTAGCTCTAAGGGCTGCCTTTAAAGCCGTTATGGACCACAAACAAGTTGCTTACCTAGCACCAACTACGGTATTGGCAGAACAACAATACCAAGAATTTAAAGAAAGAATGAAAGATTTTCCTATCAAAGTAGAAATCTTAAATCGATTTAAAAGTAAAAAATATCAAGATGAAGTAGTCAAAAAATTAAAATTAGGCGAAGTCGATGTTATAATTCGGAACCCACAGAATTTTGAGCAAAGATATCGAATTTAAAGATTTAGGACTATTAATTATTGATGAAGAGCATCGCTTTGGTGTAAAAGCTAAGGAAAAAATCAAGCAATTGAAAACCAATGTAGACGTTTTAACTATGACAGCGACGCCAATCCCAAGGACGATGCATATGTCAATTGTAGGAATTCGAGACATGTCAGTTATTTATGAGCCACCACATAATAGAAGACCTGTTCAAACCTATGTACTAGAATATGATGAAGAAGTGATTAAAGAGGCAATCACAAAAGAATTAGAAAGAAATGGTCAAATATTTTATTTATTCAACAATGTAGAAGGCATTCAGAAAAAAGCAGATGATATAGCAAGATTAGTGCCAGAAGCAAATGTTGTTTATGCTCATGGAAAGATGACGGGAAGTAAAATCGAAGAAATTATGAAGGAATTTATAGAAGGTAAGTCCAATGTATTAGTATGCACAACAATACTAGAATCAGGAATTGACATACCAAATGCCAATACTATCATTGTTGAAAATGCAGATAGAATGGGATTGGCACAATTATACCAAATACGAGGAAGAGTAGGAAGAGCAGAAAGACAGGCTTATGCCTTTATCACTTATAAAAAAGACAAACTATTAACAGAAGTGGCAGACAAAAGATTAAAAGCCATTAAAGAATTTACAGAATTTGGTTCAGGCTTTAAAATCGCTATGAGAGACTTAGAAATTAGAGGAGCTGGAAGTCTACTTCGGAGAAATCCAATCAGGACACTTAGATCAAGTAGGATATGATACCTATTGCCACCTATTAGACGAAGTGGTAAAAGAAATGAAAGGAATTCAAGTTGAGCCAGAAGTAGATCTTCAAATCGACCTAAATGTAACAAGCTATATACCAGACGAATACATAGCAGATGCTAATCAAAAAATAGAAATCTATCAAAACATTGCACTTTGTCAAAACGAAGAAAATATACAAAATGTCATTGATGAAATCATTGATCGTTTTGGAAACATGCCAGCTGAATTAGAGAATCTAATTGCAATTAGCAGAATTAAATATTTAGCAAAACAATTAAAAATCAGCAAAATTGCAAGTAAAAATGCCAACCGAAAAACAGCAATTGTATTCACATTTGAACCAAACCAATTTGAACTAGATATTACCGAAATCGTAAAAAAATATGGCAATAAAATCAAATTTTCAGCAGGTATCAAACCTATGATAACCCTAGAAATAGGAACAGATAACGAAAGGCAAATTCTAAATGACGTAACAGAATTTTTGATGATGTGACTTTGGGTGGCGAGTTTGGGACAGGCACAAAGTCGCCATGGGTGCGTTCTGGGACAGGCCCCAATTATTCCTTTAGGTGTGTTTTGGGACAGGTTAAAATTTTATGAGGCTGGGCAATTTTACACAAGTATATATCAGCAATTGATTAAAAAGGAGAAGAATATGCAAAGAATAACAAGTAAAGAAAATGAGTTTATGAAACATATAAAAAAACTTAAAGATAAAAAATACCGAGATATAAGCAATGAATATGTAATAGAGGGAATCAAGCTAGTAGCAGAAGCAATCCAAGAAAAGGCGCCGATCAAACAAATTGTTTTGTGTGATGATTGTGAAAAAAATGAAGCGATTCCAAAGGATATCATGTACGAAATTGCTAAATATGAATGTGTTTATGTAACACAGAATATTTTTAAGTATGTGTCAGAAGTACAGACCCCACAAGGAATTTTAGCAATTATCGAAAAGACAGATACGAATACAGAGATTGATTATACACAAGATATGATAGTAGCATTAGACGAAGTGCAAGATCCAGGAAATTTAGGAACAATATTGCGAACGGTTGATAGTATTGGATTGAAACAAATACTAGTATCGAAAGGAACAGCTGATGCTTATAATCCAAAAGTAGTGCGTTCCACGATGGGAGCTATCTTTAGAGTGAAAATTATAGAATGTGAGGACTTAAGACAAACTTTAAAAGAAATTAAGAAACATAAATTCAAAATAGCAGTATCTTCTTTGCAAACAGAAAATACAATTTATGATATTAATTATCATAAAAAAGTGATTATTATTGGAAATGAGGCAAATGGCGTAGAAGAGGAAATACAAGAGTTTGCCGATGAAAAAATAAAAATACCAATGCTTGGAAAAACGGAAAGTCTTAATGCTTCTGTTGCAACAGGTATTATATTGTATGAATATGTAAGACAAAAAAGAGGTTAGTTTTGGGACAGGCACCAATTATCCCTCTAGGTGTGTTTGGGGACAAGTCTAAATCAAATAGACCAAAAAAATTATGAAGAGTATTATAGATGGCGAGTTTGTGCCTGTCCCAAACTCGCCACGATGAAAGAAGGAATAGAAGTGAGAATACATGTTGTTATGGTACAACCAGAGATACCACAAAATACAGGAAATATTGCAAGGACTTGTGCAGCGACGGGAGCTAAATTGCATTTGATACACCCATTGGGATTTGATGTATCAGACAAGGCTGTTAAAAGGGCTGGATTGGATTATTGGGATAAGGTGGAGATAGAAGAGCATTCATCACTAGAGGAGTTTTTAGAGGAATATCAACCAGAGAAAAATAATATGTTTTTTGTTACGACCAAAGGAAAACAGGTTTATTCAGAGCCAAATTATGAAGAGATGGAAGAGATATTTTTGCTATTTGGCAAGGAAACAAAAGGGTTGCCAGAGACTTTATTACATAAGTATATCAATAAAACCATTCGAATTCCAATGAGACCGACATTAAGGTCTTTAAATCTTTCAAATTCGGTTAATATTGTTGTATATGATATTTATCGACAAAAAAATTTTGAAGGATTAGAAGAAATCAGTCGTTATTTTGATAAATAAAAAGTAGAAAATATAGAAATAATGTCAAAAGATGGGAAGATTTGTAGAAACGCTTGCAATTCTTCTCATTTGGTGTTTTAATACTAATTAGTTTTCATATCCAGTAAAAAACAAATTAATAAATTTAATTCAAAATTTAATTCAAAATTAGTAATAGACTTTCCATAAAAAGAAG
>CANOYI010000031.1 GCA_947571515.1 uncultured Clostridium sp.
ATAATTTATTGTACTCCCTCCACGCTTTTGTGTCTATATATCTATTCTAACACCATATTATGTATATAAATATACAGAAGAGAAAGGAAAGGAAATAATAGAAACACTAGAACAAAGTTCAAAATGGAGTAAAAATAGATTAGATGATGATAAATTACATGATTTTAAATACAACGAAGAAGTACTTTCAATAGAAAATGGTTATTATCATTATGAATTAGTATGTAGAACAAGTGATGAAAATAAAAAAAAGAATGTTACTAAAGAAAATGCAACAGGTTATGAAGTAGCTGTTTATGATTATGATAAAAATATTTTATATTATTATTGGACAAGTATATAGTATATAAAAATGCAAATTACGAAGGATATAGAGTAAAATCTGTACCTTCTATTTTTATACCTAAAAATTAAAGAAAGTGAGAGTGATATTTATGAAAAGAGAAGAAATTCCGACTATAAGAAAGAGTATATACTCATTTTTAATGGAAAAACATAAACGAATTTGACAAATAAAAATTATCAAAAATAAAAAGATATGGAATATAATCTATATCTTTTTATTTTTTCTATTATATAAATAAATGCTACAAAGAAATAAAAAAGTAAAAATTGAATATAAATAATAGTAATTATTAAAAAAAGGGGAAAAGAAAAATGCAAGATAAAGGATTAGATTTCAAACACAAAGAAGTGGTCAATATCAACAACGGAAAAAGGTTAGGGTATGTGCAAGACGTATGTGCTGATTTAGAAACAGGAACTATTACATCTATAATGGTTGCAAGAAAGAGAATAGATATAAGGTCGAAAAAAGCTTGATAGAAAGTGGATATATGAGTTTTGTATTTGAAAGAGAACGTAAGAAAAAAGATTATATTACAAAAAAGAATCAAAAAAGGACAGGCTATGTGGTAAAAGAAAAATATTTCTATGATGTGGTTTGTAAAGTAGAATTATAGGTTATGAAGAGTATATGAAAATATGCTCTTTTAAAATATGAAAAAATAATAGATAAAAATTATTTAGAATTTTTTAGATTATCCATCTTATTTTTAATTCTATCAGAAACAATATTAGTTTCACCATAATCGATAACATAAGAGTCATTAGAAAGTTTTAGAATATCACCTTCTTTTGCATTAGATGGAATATTAGAAATAGGAATGTCTGTCATTTTCTTGGTATTTCTATTTTCTAAAATAGCAAAATCACCTTCAAAACGGTCAAGAGTATATAGACAGTTAGAGTTTTTATCTAAAAAGTTCTTTAGTTCGTTTATAAAATTGTCTATAAAATTATTAGAACTATTTGAAGATATATTTTTACCTAGATTATTGAATAAATCCAAATTCATATTGAGGAACCTCCTTTCAATGTAAAATATTAAAGTAATTATACATGCAAAACTAATATTTTTCAATGCTTATGTAAAAAAATGTAAAAAGATCTAATTTAGATTGAAAAAAGCAAAATAATACAATATAATAATGAAAAAAGGAGAAACAAATGGAGAGAGATAAACGAAATCAAATACTAAAGAGAATTGCTAGAATAAGTATTTTGACATTATTAATTGTATTATTAGTACTAATTTCAAATATAACAGATAAAAATCTTGAGTATATAGTTGATGAATCAAAATTACAGATTATTTATTTTGATGTAGGGCAAGCAGATAGTACATTAATAATGAATAATGGAAAAACTACATTAATTGATGCAGGTAATGACTCAGATGGGGATGACTTAGTAAAGTACATAAAATCTCAAAAAATTTCTAAAATCGACACAGTGATAGTAACTCATTTACATGCAGATCATATTGGTGGATTAGATGATATTATAGATAATTTTGATATTGGAACAGTTTATATGCCAGATACAATAAAGACAGATAAACAAGTAGAAGAATTTTTAGATGCAATGGAAAGAAAAAAGTTAAATTATGAAGTACCAGAAGTAGGAGAAAAATTCAAAAATGGATTAGCAGATTGTGAAGTGATGTCTATTGATAATAAGGCAAAAGATCTGAACAATTCGTCAATTGTAATACAAATGAATTATTTAGGACAAAGTTATTTGTTTATGGGAGATAGCGAAAAAGAAGTAGAAAATTCAAGAGATTGGAATAAAGTAAATGTTTTAAAAGTAGGACATCATGGTTCAAATACGAGTAGTACAGAAAGATTTTTAAATAAAATAAGACCAGAATTTGCAATTATTTCAGTTGGGTTAAATAATAAATATCATCATCCGAGTACAGAAGTATTGAATAGATTTAAAAGTTTAAATACTACTATTTACAGAACAGATGAAGATGGTAGTTTATTGTTGGAAAGTGATGGAAAACAAAATATTATAAAAAAAATAAAGACAAATAATTAAAAATTATATAATTTTTAGAATTCTTGTGATATAATAACCCAAATAATAAGTTGAGGTGAGAAAGTTGCAAAAGATAAGTATTTTAGAACAAAATGATAACACAATAGGATTAAAAACTCGTAAACAGACAAAAGGGGAAGAATTAGATTTAGTAAGAAAATTTATTGAATATTATGCAAATAAATTTGAGACTAAAAAAACAGAAACTAAATTGGCAATTTTCTGTGAGCCATATATAGAAAGTGGATTTCCAGATATTGTATTTGCAGAATACCAAGAAGAAACATATGCTAATTGGAATGATAAAAGAGAAAAATTAAAGACAAATGACTTAAAAGTTTTACAACACATTATAAATAGTAAAAAAATAACAAGTAAGAAAATAAAAACACAATTAGGATTATCAGGAGATAACGATTTGCTACCTATATTAGAAAATTTATATGATGCAGGTTTGATTGTTAGAAAAAATGGGTTTTATGAACCAAAAAGTCTTGACTTAATTTATGGAATAAAAAAACTAGAAGTATTTGAAGCAAAAATAAATAATATTGCGACAGTAGTAGAACAAGCAAATGTAAATAGCTGGTTTGCTTCAAAAACATTTATTCTTTCAAATGTTAATCATCCAACAGAAAAGACAATACAAAAATTAGAAAAGACAGGTGTTGGTATGTACGGATTAGATCAAGATTTTATTAAATTAAAGGATGCTAAAAGACATAGTTTACCAACTTGTTATATTTCATTATTATTTAACGAATGGATAGGAAAAAAAGTAAATATGTAAGGAGGTAAATACTTTGGATTTTAAAGAGACAATTATAGAACAGATAAAAGACATTTCCAATGTCCAAAATTTAAATGTAGATGCAGGGCAAAGAGAAGTCTACAAAGCAGAACATAGTCAATATGGTAATGTGGTTATTAAAGTAGTGAAAGAACATAATACAGAAGAAAGAGTAAAAAGAGAAATTGATATAAATATATCAAATAAGTTTTCCAATGTTCCTAAAATTTATGAATATGGATTTTTAGAAATAGAAAACGATAAATATCTTTATACAATTGAAGAATTTATAGTAGGCACAGTACTTAGGAAGGTATTACTTAGTGATAAAAAGCTGAATTTAGCAAATAGTATAAAACTATTAGATACATTATTATCATTAACTGTACAATTTGAAAAGATAGGAATTGTACATAGAGACATAAAACCAGACAATATCATAATGACAAACAATCATGAATTTTATTTAATAGACTTTGGTATTGTTAGAGTACTTAATATGAAATCATTAACAATGACAGAATTAGCAATAGGACCGAATACTCCAGGATATGCACCACCAGAGCAATTTAGAAATTTTAAGAAAAACATAGATATCAGAACAGACTTATTTTCTATTGGGGTAACAGTATATGAATGTATTACAGGAGAAAATCCTTTTAGAAAAAATGCAGTAGATCCATTAGATGTATTATATAGGACAGCAACAATCTTTCCACAAGAATATGAGATAGAAGGAGACACAGATAAGCAATTAATGTCATATCTATCTGTACTAATGTCAAAAATGCCATCAAGGAGACCAAAAGATGCAAAAACAGCATATCAATGGTTTAAAGCGATATTACCAACAATACAATATTAGGAGGAAAAAAATGAAACCATATATTTTAATGGGATATGGAATGATGAAAATGACAGAAGATTTATTAAAAGACTGGAATGGAGGAAATATTATTCTTAATCCTCGTGTACTAAATGAAGAACAATTAATTAATTGTAGCCAAACATACAAAAAAAACAATGCAACAGTTTTATTTGATCCACATTGCTATGTACCAAGATCAGATAAACCAATACTAAACTCGCAAAGATATTGGTTTAAAGGAGAATATTCTACAAATGTTTATACAGATGCTAACAAAATAAGAGAAAATATTAAAATAATAAAAGAATATAATGATGAGATGAATACAGATGCTTATATTTTCCCAAGTACAATGTGTTCTAAAGCAGATGATATATGGTTTGAGATTCAAAGAAACTGGCTAAAAGCTTGTAACGAAATTATGAATAACAAAAAGAGATATGCTACATTGTGTATTACAAGTAAGATTTTACAAGATGAAATGCAATTGGAAAAAATTATTGCTGAAATTGAAAATTGGGAAGTGGATGGGTTTTATATTATTCCAGAACATCCAAAGGGCGAATATTTAGTAGAAGAACCATTATGGTTGAGTAATTTACTTGATTTATGTGCTACATTAAAGTTAAGAGATAAAGAAATTATAGTAAGTTATGCAAATCATCAACTATATTTATTGAGTATAGCAAATATTGATGGATTAGCTACAGGAAATTATATGAATGTAAGAGCATTTAATAGCAATAATCTTTTTAATTCTGAAGATACAAAAAGAAAATCAACATGGTACTATTGTCCTAATTCATTATCTGAATATAAAAGACCATTTTTAGATATTGCTTATCAAACTAAAGAATTAGAGTTATTAAAACCTAATAGTTTAGAAGAACAAAAATATAGTGATATATTATTTAGGGGAGCACAGCCATCTACTACAAACTTTAATGAAACTATTTCATTTAAGCATTATATAAATTGTTTTAAATATCAGGTAGAGAATTTAAAAAGAAATAATTATGAAGAAACTTATGCAATGCAAGAAATGTTATTAAATAAAGCAGAGCAATATACCGATAAATTAAGAAGGATTGGAATAAGGGGACAAAATAGAGATTTTTATGAAATATTAGATGTGAATAGAGCAGCTATGACAGTATTTGATTCACAAATGGGATTTAATATGAAAATGGAATGGAAATAAAATTTACTTAAATTAAGTAATAAATACTAAAGATAAAATAAAAGAAGGATATAATTTATAAATTAGGAGGGATATAAGTTTTATACCTTCTATTTTTATGCAAAAAATTAAATTTAAGAAAGTGAGAGTGATATTTATGAAAAGAGAAGAAATTATAGAATCAATTAAGAAAATTAAAAAAATAAGCAATGAAGTAGTGCAAACAAAAGAAAAAATAAAAGATGAGGAATTAGAAAAATATTTTTGTAAACTAGAAAAAGTAAGAATGGATATGTATGATGCAGTAATGCAAGAAAATTTATGGAGAGAATTTATGGAAGATGAAGTAACAGAATTTATTGACTATGACTACAAAGCAAAAGTAGAAGATGACATATTAAAAATACATATTCCAGAAAAAATTCCACCAATCAAAAAGGGGGCAAATTATACTCGGAAAACGAATTACAAATAATATAGCTAGAATAACAAGAAAATATGAAAGACAATTTTATGATAAATTTACAATGACAATTATAAAAATATATGATAACACAAAAATATGGGATGCAGATAATAGAAATGTAAAGCCAATTCAAGATGGGTTAATACATGGCAAAGTAATCAAAGATGATAATATTTATTGTTCCTGTTATATGGTACAAGGATATTATTCTGACAAACCATATGCAGAAGTTTATGTAGTACCAGCTGATGAAATTACAAAAATAATTAACAAAAAGATAAGATAAACATATATACAAATATGGCAAAATTTTAGCAAAAAAATTCAAACAAATTTTGCTATATTTGATTTTGTAAGAAATTAAGTAATACCAAGAGTTTTAATAGAAAATAACTAAAAGAAATTGTCTAGTGTAGAGGGGACATATACAATATGTGCCCTCTACAAGTGTATCATTTAAGGAAGGTACGATTAGAAAATTATGGAGGTGATTTAGATGAGAAGTGGAATGACATTACAGAACAGAGATATAGAATTACTAATATTCTTAGGAAAGTATAAAATAATATCATTAGATAATACAAAATATATTTATGAGACAAAAACATATCAAGAAAAAAGAATAGTGTTATTAGCAAAACATGACTATGTAAGAAGATTAAAGCACAGATATATTACATTAGGAAGTAAAGGAAAAGAATATTTATTGGAAAATGAATTTGAAGTAAGAAATCATTGTAGAAATGAAAACAATATGGAAAGATTAAATGTAATAAGTGATATAGCAAGTTGTTTGACACAAGATAATTTAATTTTTACACCTAGTTGGAATATGAAAAAAGAAGATGAACCAACAACTTATTCAAGAAGATACATTGGTAATTTAGATTACAATGAAGAAAATTTTTTAGTATATGCAGTATATGAAGGAAAAGATGATAAATACATAAAATCAATTTATTATGATATAAAAAAAGAAAATGGATATGCCAATGTCATGATATTTACAAATAACATAGAAAAAATAGTATTACATGAAAAAGGATTTTATTTTGGAAACAAATATACAATCTTGATTCCTTATAATGAATATGGAAAATTTTTAATGAGAAATAATTATGCAATAAGGCACAGTATATATTTAAGAATCAAAGAAATGTATGATGTAGAATTATCAGACTTTAGATTAGCAGATTTAAAAATAGATGATGATAATTATATTGTAATCATGCCATTAATAAATATGGAAATATTAGCAAGGTTACATTACTATTTTAATGAAAATGATAATTATAAAAACATCTACATATTTGGATTAGAAGAATACGAAAGTATAATCAAGCAATATTTACCTAAATGTGAATATCAAGGTTTAAGTAAAAGAAAAATCAATGAATTATTAGTAAGATATAGAGAAACTGGAGGTGAAGAAAATGAATCTTTATAAGATAAATGAAACATTGCAGCATTCATATTATCAAATGCCACAAGAATTGTTTTGTAATAAAAAATATAAAAAGCTAAGCATAGAAGCAAAAGTAATTTATGCGTTTTTACTAAATAGAATGAATCTATCAAGAATTAATAAATGGATCAATAACAAAGGAGAAATTTATTTAATTTATACTAGAAAAGAAATACAAAGTAAATTAAATTTAAGTGATAAACCAGTAACAAGAGCTTTTAAAGAATTAAGAGAAGCAAACCTTATAAAAGAAGAAAAACAAGGATTTGGAAAGCCTAATTTAATTTATATAGGTAAGATTGAATACGAAGAATTACAGATTAATGATATTGATACAGATGAGTATACAGAAAATGTATTAGCATATAATCGAATAAAAGAAGATTATTATATAGGAGAAAATACGATTCAAGAGACAGAAAATTTACGAGCAAATAAGAAAGATAATAAAAAACATAAAAATAATAATATAGATGTTAGTCAGTCAGAAAGAGAAACAAAAAATTTAGAAGATATAAAACAAAAGTGTGAATTATATTTATTTAAAGAGAGCCAAAGAAATATTATAAAAAATACATTAGACCTTATGTTTTATTCAAATAACTTAAAAATAGGACAAGCAGTTTTACCACAGGAAATAGTTAGAAGTAGAATGCAGTTATTAAATGCTTCTATTATTTTTTATGCCTTTGACAAATTAAATTATTTGAAACAAGATAGTAAAATACATAATAGTACCAATTTTATGATTAGTTGTTTGTATAATGCAATTACAGAGTATTATTCTGATAGTGATTTGCAGTTTAGAATTGATTATGGAAGTAGTTAATAAATTATAGATAGCCAAGTAATGATAAATATGTTTTACAAATATTGACAAAATACTATGAAAAATTATTAATTTATGATATAAATTAGGCATAATGGAAAAGTGAGGATGTATAATGGAAGAATTAATAGATGTGTTAGACAAAAATGGAAATAAAACAGGAAAAATTTTAACAAGAGAACAAATACATAAAAAGGGATTATGCCATAGAATAGTTGTAATCACAATTATAGATACACAAGAAAATATATTAATGCAACAAAGGTCAAAAAACAAGACTCAAAATTCTGGAAAATGGGATGTGACAGTAGCTGGACATGTGGAAAGTGGACAAACTTCTACTGAAGCAGCTATAAGAGAAACTTTAGAAGAAGTAGGAATAAAAGTAAATGAAAAAGAACTTGAATATATACTTACATATAGAAATAAAGAAATTATAAAGGAAGATTATATAGATGATGAAATCTATGATTGTTATATTGTAAAAAGAGATAAAATAGATTTAAGGGATATTAAAGTGCAAGAAAGTGAAGTTGAACAAGTAAAATTATGTAATTTAAAAGAATTTAACCAAATTATTGAAAATGGCAATATAATGAAAAGAGATAAATTATATAAGAAAATTATAGAATATTTAAAGTAAATAAAGGAATGGGAAAATATGAAAATAGGAATAGATATAGATGATACAATGGCAGATACATTTGATTATTTAATGCCATATATAGCAGAATTTTTTAATATAGATATTAAATACTTGAAAGATAATAATATTTCATATAGTAATTTACCAAAGAAAATGAAAGAACAAGAACTTGAATTTGCAAAAAAATATTATGATAAAGTTATTGCTGGCACACCTTTTAAATCTAAAGTTTCAGAGTATATTGATAAAATTAAAGAGTTAGGGCATGAAATAATAGTTATTACAGCAAGAGATAAAACTTTATATACTGAAGAATATAAAACTACTATTGAAGAATTAAAAAACAATAATATTCACTATGATAAATTAATTTGTGATTTTGATAAAGCAAAGGTCTGTAAAACTGAGAAGATAGATTTGTTTATAGATGATTCTATAGCAAACTGTAGAAAAGTCAATGAATTAGGAATTGAAACTATATTATTTAGTAGTAAAAGCAATATAAACGATAAAACAGATTTATATAGAGTTGATAGTTGGAAAGAAATATATGAAAAAATAAAGAATACAGAAAGAGATAATATAATAAGCACAATAGAAGAAAAAGATTTAAAACAATTACAACAAATATTAAAAGATACTTTTAATAATAATATAAGCTATGAAAAAATGAAAAATTTATATAATGTATCTAAAGATAATAAAGATGTTCATACATTAGGCTATTATATAAGGGACAATCTTGTAGGAACAGTAACACTAAATATTTCAATATCACCAGCAGGAAAAACGGCAACAATATGGGATTTGGCTATAATGGAAGAATATAGAAGATTAGGAATTGCAACAAAATTAATGAATAAAGCTGAAGAAATAGCAAAACGAGAAGATATAACAAGAATATGGTTATTTAGTGGATTCCATAGAAAATGTGCACATGAATTATATAGAAAACTAGGCTATGATGAAAATAGAGATAAAGCATTTGTAAAACAAATACAATAAAAAATAAGCATTTATAAAAATTTTGGCGTGTCTATTGAAATTATATAAAAAATGTAGTACAATAAGTCTATCAACAACAAAAGTAGATACAAAATGACTTAAGAAAGGTTTATAAAAAAGGAAGGAAATACGAAAAAGTCAAATTTTCAAAAAAGAAATAAGAATTGTTGATTACTATTTGATGAGAGGAGGTAATCAAACCAGACAACAAGAGGCAGAAAATTTGCGAATTGTATTTTGAAGGAAACCTTAACTGTGTTTGTATAGCAAAAGAATTAGGAGTAAGTCCACAATATGTATCAAAAATTTTAAAAGGACATCCTAACTATAAAAAAGAAAAGGAAATAAGAAGTAAGATAAAATATAAAAATTATCTTGAGAGAAAGAAGACAAACAGAAAGTTAAGAACAAAAATTTTGAAGGAGAAAGAAGATTATGAACTAGAGTATTTAAGACATCTACAATGGCAACATGCAATTGAAATGTCAAAAAAATACTTAGTCTAACTATGTTCAAAATATTGTTCCAAAAAATCAACTAAAAGCAAGCGTTTATCAAAAGTATAAATGGCTTGCTTATTTATTTGCCTTAAAATTAAAAAAAAGAAGGGAGGAGATAAGTTTTAGCATACATTAATCTAACTTTGAATATTAATTAGAAACAAGAGGAGGCAGCCTATGGAAAAAAAGCAAATTGTATCTAATAAACAAGTAAAGTTAGAGATTGAATTGATATTAAATAGAAAATTGTTTCAAAATAATATAATTAATAGAGAGGTATATGAAAATGTACAAGATGAATTATTGAAAGAAATTAATAAAGAAATAGAAAAAGTTTGAAAAATAACTACTTTATAATATGGACATAAAAGAAAAACAATTATATAATAATTGTACCCATAAAGATACTTTGAAAGAGGAAGGAGATAAAAATATGGATTTATATAATATGAGAAAAGAAATAAGTAGTGGCAAAAGTATATATGACTTACCACTAAAAGTAACATACTATGCAAGAGTATCAAGCGAAAAAGATGAACAATTAAATTCATTAAGTAACCAAGTTTTTTATTTTGAAAACCATATAAAAGAAGTCTCTAACTGGACCTATGTTGAGGGATATGTAGATGAGGGTATAAGTGGTACAAGTGTAAACAAAAGAGATTCGTTTAAAAGAATGATAGCAGATAGTAAAAGAGGAAAGTTTGATTTAATATTAACAAAAGAGGTGACACGTTTTGCAAGAAATACATTAGATAGTATCTCTTATACCCAAAAATTATTAGATAATGATGTTGGAGTATATTTCCAATCTGACAACATTAATACTATCATGCCAGATGCTGAATTAAGACTAACCATTATGGCAAGTGTAGCACAAGATGAAGTGAGAAAATTATCAGAAAGAGTAAAATTCGGATTTAGCAGATCTATTGAAAAGAAAAGAGTTTTAGGAAACAACAACATATTTGGATATCGAAAAGATAACACAAAGCTAGTGATACATGAAGAAGAAGCCAAAATGATAAGAGAACTATTTGAGATTTATTCGCAAGGAGAAATGGGATTTTACAAAATATCTGAATATTTTAAACAAAAAGGATATAAAGGAAAAAATGGAACACCAATATCATCACAAACATTAAGAAGAATTATAAGAAACCCAAAATATAAAGGATATTACAGAACAGGAACGGTAAAAGTAGTGGATTATAAACTACATAAAGCACAAAAGATGCCAAAAGAAGAATGGAAAATATTTGAATGTAAAGAAAACATACCAGCCATTGTTTCAGAAGAACTATGGGAGAAATGTAATAATATATTAGAAAAGAAATCAGCAAGTTGTTTAAATAGAGTAGAAAATAAAGATGTATTTAAAAGTAGATATGTTTTTAGTGGATTAATCTATTGTAAAGAACATGAAGGAGAAGAACACATGCCTGGATATAATAGAATATCTGGAGCTAAAAGATCAAATAAACCTGCATGGGCATGCAGTAAATATATTACATATGGACTAAAAGAATGTGAGAGCCCAATCATACAAGAATCAGAATTAATAGAAATTCTAAAAGTAGTTTTGAATAAGTTTCTTTCTAATAAAGAAGAAATCATAGAAGACTTATTAAATAAGTATAAAAAATATAATTTTACAAAAGACTTTGAAACAGAAATAGCAAATATAGAGAATAATATAAATGTGATACAAACAAAAAAAGATAAGTTACTAGAACTTACAATTAAAAATCTATTATCTGATGAAGAATTTTATAAAAGAAATGAAGGATTAAATCAAGAAATACAAAGAGAGCAAGAGAAAATAAAAGGACTAAAAGAAGAAAAAGAAAATCTATCTTCGATAGAAGACAACATGAAACAAATAAAAGGAGCATTAGAAAAAGAAATAAAGATAGATGAAAATATAGAAGATTTAATAAAATTATTAGTAGATAAAATATATGTATCAAAAGTAAATGGAGATAGAAAGCACATAAAACTAGAAATCTACTTTAAAATAGGAGAGCCAATTACATTAGAAGGAAACTTAAGAAAAAAAGAAAAGCAAGAATATATTATTAATGATGAAAAGTATCTTTTATGTGACAATGATAACAATGAACATTCTAAAAAAGAGAACAACTATCAATCTTGCAACAACGACATCCATCATTGTTCCAGGAAGTAATAAAATGTTAAATATATTCTCTCAGAATAATGAAATTGTGATTCCATGGCAGAATATCAAATGCATAGGAGATGATTTGATACTAGTAGAAATTTAAATAAAACCCTATTAATTGTTATTAAAAGTCGAAACTTAAATATACAGAAAATGTTTACATAACTGGAAAAGTGTGGTATAATTAGAAAGGAGTAAAAAAGAAATGGAGGATTTGTAATGGAAAAAAATATGAAAAATAAGAAGAGCCAAATCAAAATTTTAACCAAAATAAGTATTTGTTTAGCTTTTTTATTATTGATATTTTTATCAGCTCAAGGACAAATGCAAGAAGGACCTTTTGTGGTTTCAGCCAATGATAACACAGAAAAGGGATATTGTTATTTATCCGACATTCCCTATGTAACAGAACAATCTAAAACAGGATGGGGAAAGATTATTATGAATCAAGCAAGTGATGGTAACTTGATTTCTGTAAAAGTAGAAGGAGCTTATTACGAATTTGAAAAAGGAATATGGGCACATGCCACATCAACAGTCGTATATGATTTAACAGATTATAGTCAATATGATTATTTTACTGCTTATATAGGTTTAAATAGAACAGCAGCTAGTTCTAGCAATGGTGTTAAATTTTCTATTTATACATCAACCGACGGAAAAAATTGGGATTTAAAAACAGATAGTGAACCAGCTGTTATAAAAGCAGGAACAAATGCAGTTTTTGTTAAAGTTCCAATTAAAGATGCTAAATATTTAAAATTATATGCAAATGATAATGGAAGTAATGGTAATGACCATGCTGTTTATGCAGATGCTAAATTAGTGAAAGCAGATTATAAGGAAGAAACAGAAGAACTTGTGCCAAGCATAGCAGAATTAGATGAAAAAATTAAGAAACAATTTGCGAATGCAGATTTAAGTAATAAAGAATACGAATTAACACTTCTACAAAGAAAATTTGTTAATAATGTAGGAAATTATGCATTAAAAAGATTTTTAGGAGAAAACGAAAAAAATAAAGAAGTATTTTCTTGGTTATTTAATCATGTTGAAAATTTACGTTTATATGTATTAGGGGGAGCACCAGAGGGAGGAAGTTATTACAATTCATTAACACAACTTTCTAGACTTTATGATGAATATAGTAGTGACTTTACCAATAACGAACCAATTCATAATTCCTTGTGTCCAGCTAATATGACAAGAGGAGATTTATATAAAAAGATGGCAATCAGCCTTTCACTAACTCATTCGCAAACAGTAGGATTATGGATGCAATCAAGTGCGAAAGAAAATAAATCAGATGCCCTTAGACGTTATGCCATCTATAAATATTTATATAAAAATGGAAAACTTAAAGTAAGTGACAATATAGATTACACAAAATGGTTTGAAGCATTAGAAGTGGAAGAAATGCGTTTTATTATGAATAATCACATAGATGATGAAGAAATTTTATGGTTAAATGCCTATGTTCAAACTAAGATTGATGAAACAGGAAAAACCAATTGGTTGACACCACATCCACATATTGCTTATGTATGGCCAAATTATCAAAATGCGGTTTACTATGATGAGAATAATAAGAACTATTTTAATGAATTATTTGCTGCTAAGAAAGAAAAAACAGATGAAACTAAAACAGGATTATTTGATTTAGCCTATACCATACCAGGAGGAAAAAATAATCCAACTTATCAAATATCTGTAACAAGAGGAAATTCAGATTATAAATTGTATAAAGTGTGGATGAATTTTAGAAACAAATTTGGAACAGGGGCAGTTTGTGGTGGTATTTCAAAAAGTGGTTCTAATATTCGCGCAACACATGGCATACCAGCAACTGTTATTGGTCAACCAGGACACGCAGCTCTTTTATACTATACGATGGATTCAAAAGGAAGAGGTTATTGGAATATAGATAATGACGTAAGCGGATGGACATTATCTGAAAAAGGCGAAAGAATGCTACTAGGTTGGGGAAATGCTAGTTACAGTAGAGGATATTCAGTTGTATATATGGCATTAGCACAAGAAGCCATAAACGACTATGACAATTTAATAAAATGTGAAGAAACTGTTATGATGGCAGAAGCCTATGCAGGAAATTTAAAAAAACAAGAAGAATTATATAGAAAAGCATTAAAAATACAAGCCTTTAATATTGATGCATGGTATGGCTTAATTAATGTATATAACGCAAATACAAACAAAACAGAAAATGAATATTATGCGTTAGCAGAAGAATTAGCAGAAAACTTAAAATATTTTCCATTACCAATGCAACATTTAACAAACTTGATAAAACCAAAATTAACAAGTATAGAAAATTCTTATAAATTTACACTTTTACAAACAAGAATATTAACAGAAGGAACTAAAACACCTAACAATGATGAGAATAGTGGAAAATATTATGTGTATCAACCAGGTGTTACAAGAGTAGAAGCAAATTATTTATTAGGAAAATTAGATAAAACAATTGCTACTTTCTCATTTGATGGAGAGGATGCAGGTAAAATAGTATTATCCAATCGTTTTGACAATACAGGGATTCGTTGGGATTATAGTTTAGATGGAAAGAAAACATGGAAAGAAGTTGCATTTACAGCAGAAGAAGAGCATAAATGGACGTTAACCCAACAAGAAATTAATAGTATTACTTCTGAAAATGATATTTATGTTCACATTGTTGGTGTAAATTATGATGAAAATAACTTATACCAAATTGATATAAAAGACTCAGCAGGATTACCAGCCATTTTATATGCTAATGATTTAGAAAATAAATTGATTGGTGCAACAAATGCAATGCAATGGAAATGGAATGAAAATGATGAATGGACTTCATATGGTAAAGAACAACCAGATTTAACAGGAGATAAAACAATAATTGTTCGAGTAGGTGCAACAGGAGTATATTTAGCAAGCAATGATAGTGTAACATATCATTTTACGAAGGATAATCAACCAGATAATAGAAAATATATTCCAATCTCTCATTTGTCAATCCAGGGTGTTTCAACAGAAGCAACGGGACAAGGAAGATATGCAAAAAATGTTATTGATGGCAATATAAATACGAATTGGCATTCTGCTTGGAATGGAAGTGATAAAGAAAAATACATTACCATTAAACTAGATGAACCTAAGTATTTAACATCTTTAGAATACTTCCCAGTTCAGGGTGGAAATGGAAAAATAAAAAATGCAGTTATTTCCGTTAGTATGGATGGCGAAAATTGGACAGAAGTAGTCCCTAGTACAGATTGGGCCTATACAATGGATATGAAACGTGTTGATTTTGAGCCTACACAAGCCCAATATATCAAGATTGTAGGAAAAGAAACACAAGCAGCATCATCTTCACTTAGCTTTATAGCAGCCAATATGTTTAACCTGTATGAAGATACTACTAAGGAGCAAAAACCAGAAAAGCCACAAGAGCCAGAAAAACCAGATACACCAAATGTACCAGAACAACCAAGCACACCAAATGTGCCAGAACAACCAAGCACGCCAAATGTGCCAGAGAAGCCAGAAACTCCAGAAGAACCAAATACACCGGATGTACCAACCAATCCAGAACAGCCAGAGACTCCAAATAATCCAGAACAGCCAGATACTCCAAATAATCCAGAAAAATCAGAACAAATCACCTCTGAAAAATATAAAATACAAGAAAAATATATTTCAAGAATTGCACCAAGTACAACAGTTAGTCAATTCAAACAAAAAGTAAAAACAGAACAAAAAATGGTATTTACTGATAAAGAAGGAAAAACATTAGGAGAAGATGATATTATCAAAACAGATACGATATTAAAAGTAGGAGATACTATACAATACACTCTTATTGTAATTGGTGATGTAGATGGCGATGGAGAGATTACCATCAATGACCTTGCTAAAATAAAATTACATATTATTGAAATAGAACTATTAAAAGGAACTAGATTACAAGCAGCAGATATGGATGGTGATGGAGAAGTTACCATTAATGATTTAGCACAAGTTAAATTAGTACTAATTGATTTGCTAGAGATAAAATAAAATAGTGGGAGGAAAATAATATGAAGAAAATAGTAACATTAGGTTTAATATTAATACTAACAATTTGTATGGTGGGGAATGTATATGCATCTTTTAGTTGTAATGTAAATATACAAGCATCTAAAACACAAGTTACTAAAAATGACGAATTCGCAATCAATGTAAATGTGTCTAATATACAATCTGAAAGAGGAGTTATTTCATTTGGAGGAATACTAGAATATGATAGAGATAGCTTAAAACTAATAAAAATGGAAGGACAAAATGGTTGGGAAACACCTTCAAGTGGTTCTGCCTATAATGAAACAAAAGGGAAAATAGCAATTACTAGAAGTGGAGTAGGAAAAAACAATGAAACTATTTTCAAAATAACATTTAAAGTAAAAGAAACAAGTAAACAAAATTTTGCAGTGACTTTAAAAGATATTATGATATCAGATGGAAGTGAGCCATTTAAAATTAATAATGTTTCTCAAAGTATTACAGTAATACCAGAAACACAAAAAACTGTTTCAAGCCCAGAAACAGATAACAAAGAAGTTAATACCAATAAAGTGGCAAATACAAATTCTAAGACAAATACCAATTCAAGTTTAAGTGGAAATAACAAACAAAGTACAGATACCAAGGTGAGTACAAATACAACTAAAAAGACAGCTGATAAGACTTCTGCTAAAACTATATCATTACCAAAAGCGGGAGAGTTTAATTATAGTTATATTTTTATAGTACTTGTAGGTTTCATTGTTATAGCAGCAGGGATTTTCTTTCTTAAAATTAGAAGGATTGATAAAGAAATGAAACAATAAGGATTGATGTTTTTAAATAGCCAATGCTATTGATTTAAATTAGTAGTAACAAATTAATGGTATTGGCTGTTTTTTCCAGCATAAAAACTATTGACATAAAACTTTCGAAATGTTATACTAAAAAAGCATTAAATAGGCATAGAAGAAGTTAATAAAGAAAAAGTAGTTACTGGTCAGCCTTATTATTTGTTTTCTTGTGAGAAAGCTTAATATGTTATTTTTTCATACCTTGTGTGTCGCAACTTCCAGAATAAAAACGACTCGTCTGTAAGTTGCTCCAATCGCACTCACTTTGCTCGTTTGGTCGCTTACGCGGTATTTCAAAAATAATATATTAAGCTTTCTCACTAAAAAATATAGGAGTAGGCTGAACAGTAACAAAAAGTATAAAATTTCCATAAAAAGTTTCGAAAAATGTATTGACTTTCAAAAAGAAACATGCTATTATTAAAAAGTACCTTGCGACAGACAAAAAATTAAAAATATACTTAAGAATTAGTAATAAAAACAAAACTTAAGGAATATAATAAAAACAGTGATTACTAGTTTTTTATTTTGCCCAATTTTTAAGGCAAACTAGCTCAAGAAAAAAATATTTTTAAAAAATTGTCAAAAAGTGTTGACAAATAAAAAAAGGTATAGTATAATGCAAAACGTTCCGCTAAATGGAACAACAAAAAGTACATTGAAAAGTAAACAATAAAATCCTTTAGAGAATAAACCGAAGCGG
>CANOYI010000032.1 GCA_947571515.1 uncultured Clostridium sp.
TTTCTTTTCTTAATTAATCTTTGGATTCTTTTAGTTGTATATTTATTGTTCTTAAGTTTAGCCTTGGATTTTAAATAGGATAGCTTTTTATTGAAGTACTTATTGTAGGATTTTAGACCCTTACCATTTATGATTAAAGGATTCGTATCTGGTTTTAAAATGCTTATGGTTGAAAAGTTGTCTATTCCCAAATCTATGCCTGCTAGGTATTTAAAATCTGTTGGTACTTCTAAAGGTTCTTCTTTAATCTCATAAACTATCTCTAGGGTTATATGAGTTTTATGTGGTATGAATCTTGCTTCTCTTAAAGTATGTTTCTCTGGATTTAAATGTGTTTTTACTTTAAATCCTTTTAGTACTTTATGGAAAGTGATGTATTCTTTGTTGAATCTAAATGTTACATAAGTAAGTATTAATGGGAACCTTCCTGTTTTTGAATCTTTATATTTAGGCAGCTTTGGTCTTCCTAAATATTTATCTGGATTCTTATTGTAATCTTTTGTAGCTTTGAAGAAGCTTTGGAAGTTCTGAGTTACTTTCTTTAGTATTTGTTGACTTAGTGTTGATGGAAGTTCTTTAAAAGGTTCACTTTCTTTTAAATAGTCTATTAAAGTAAACTCTGGTATAAATTTTATATCTTTAAAACTTGGGTCTTTTTCAAAGAAAGCTTGTCTTTCTATATAAAGTCCTGTATTATATAGGTTCTTAGATTTAAAACAGAGTTCATCTAGGAGTTTGTAGTATTTGTTACTTGGCTTTATTTGGTGTTTCTCTACTCTTAGATAAGAATATTCTGGAATCATAAACCTTGACCTCCTTTCTTTATTTTTATTCAATCTTTCTTATATTTATTCAAGAACAACCGCTATCTTAAAAAGGGACTTAATTTTTAACATCCTTATACATACTTTTAAGCCTACCTCTAATTCTAATCCGTATTTCTTACATATACTGCATACTAATGCTATATTTACCTTACTTTCTATTAATCCTCTAAGTATCTCTTTATTTATAGAATCTTGTCTTAATTCACCACATACTATAAGTATATTTAGATATTCTTCATTGGTCATATCACAACACTACCTTATCTTCCCAATCATACTGTGTGCTCTCGTCTAAAATTATCATGTCTACATTATTTGATAGTGCCTCATTAATAAGTTTGGTCTTAACATTCTTAGTTAAATATCCTCTTATCTTTTCCACATTTTTGTCCTTTATCACTATCATACTGTAAAATCTATCTTTATCCTCATCACCAATCAAATAAAATCCTTTATATCCCTGTTCTTTAGCCGCATATATGGAATATTTCTTATTGTCTAATATTAAATCTGTTGTATTCATCACACTTAATACTCTATAACAACTGTCTATGTAATCTAAATGATTCTCCCATTTAGAAATAGACTGAACTACCCATGTTAATTTTACATAACATTTACTAAATCCGAATATACTCCCATATATCAAAGACAATTCATAAAGTCTATCTAATTCTTGTACATAATTATCTTCTTTAATGATTAATCTATTTAAGCATCTAAACAATTTATTTATATCAAAATCCTCCCATTTCATAAAGAATGAAAGCCATTTTTGTAAGTCTATCTTACTATTTACTATATGTTTTATTGAATTTAATGTTTCTTTATCACTTTCAAATTTAATACCTTTACATAATATAAGAGTATTTAAATATTCTTCATTACTCATATTAATGCCCTCTCTTTTATCAAACCTGTATACATAATTTAGCATTAGTTTCTTTCATATATTTTATTAATTTCTTTCTATTTTTGCTAAAAGATGTATATACTACACTATCCTTAGTAATGAAAACTGTGTTATTTAATCTATTTTCCATATCTATTTCACCATTTCCTTGAAGTTTGACCATTTTTAAATATTCAGTATCATTATTATAACAAACTGTTAACTTATACCTTATTTTATTACACTCTATTTTTATTGACTTACTTGGCCTAATTATTCTTGACCTATTAAACTCATCTTCTAATTCTTTCATAGTATATTTATTATTTATACATTCTCTAATGTTATTTATTGTACTATCTATAGCATCCGATCCACTGTTTGTGACTATATACTCCATACAATCTCTTACAAAAATTTCTAATGTATCTATTATATAGTCTATACTTTCTATATTCTGCTTGTTATTATCTATATCTGATATTAAATCCAATAATCCTCCTAGTACAATTCTTCTTTCAATAATTGTTGGTATATTAATTATATGTTTCAATATATTACATATGTTTATATCAAATTCCTCTATGCAATTAATTATTTCTATTGTTTTCTTGTCTTGTATATTTAATTTACCACAAATTCTTAAATAGTCTATATATTCTTTATTTGTCATATATTTACCTCATTTTATACCTTATCCTTGATTTTATTGTATTAGATTTATTACTAAAAAATATAACATAATTTATTTTATCTTTATATAATTTATTGAGTATATTATTCACATCCTCACCATCTTTTAACTCATCTCCAAAACTTAACAACTTCCCATCATAATCTATTATTAAACTATACTTTGTATTATCATCATCTTTAAAGTAAGTTATATATTCTCCTACATTATCTCTACTTAATCTATGTACAACTCCATTTATAATTTGATTATAAATGGAATCTAAAAATAACTCACGTATTCTATAATCTTTTATTAAATTATGCATGCCTCTGCTATCAATCTCATTGTACTGCTTTAAATTAGTGTAAATATCAAATAGTACTTGTTTTAATTTCAAACTTCTCATATATTTCTTGCATGTTTCAACTAAATTTTGTATTTCTTTAAAACTTTCATCTATAACATCATCTGATATACTGTATCTTATAATATAACTTATTAAACTAATGATTTCCTTTTCTTGCATATAATCTTTACATGATCTAAATATGTTTCTTATACTTATATTACACTCACTTATAACTTTATAATCACCCTCATTTAATTTACCTATCTTTCCACAAATTAATAATGTTTCTAAATACTCTTTATTATTCATGATTTAAACCTCTTGTAACTGATCAAAAAATCTTCATCATATAAACTTTATTTTATCTTTTGTAATTATTATAAGAGATACCCAAATTTTCTCACTAGCCCTATTACTGTCTAATAATTAAAACTAAAATCATCATTTTTATTACATTTAATTTATATCTATTACATAATATCCGATATAAATACTACATCATATGTGTCCCTTTCATTAATTGTATGCAGCAATAATTTTATATCATCCATACTCCTTATATCATTAACTGTAAATACATCTGCCTTTCCATTCTCCAATACAATCAATCTTGCATTTATATATAATTCACTAATACATATAATACCAGGATTTACAGAGTGTAATTCCTTTTCTCCATCTGTAATATAATTAAAATTTACATTTATTCTATTACGTACTCTAATTATACATCTTTTTCTTAAATGTTCTTTTATTTTGATTGTCTCTTTTAATTCTTTTTTGTATATATCATCTATAAAATTACTTACTATCCTATCTATCATATCTTTATCCAAATATATACTTAACCCCTCTAATATATCTGTGGTATACCAAACTAGTTCTTCATCATCTTTATAAGATAATAATATATAAGCAAGCTTTATAAAATATCCATAGCTTAATTTATCTTTTAACACTAAATCAAATAAACCTTTAATTTTTACTCTGCTTAAATATATCTTATCTAGCATATATTTCAATAATTTATCATTATCTACCTTTGTTACTTTACCGTTGCTTACTGCTAACTTAATAATTTCTGAGTTAGTTTCTCTTACATCTGCTCCCATTTTTTATATCTCCTATCCAAACCATTTTTCTTTCAATAATCTTTTTAGTATATTTGACTCATTACTATAATATACCACATAATTTATTTTATGCTTATCTAAATTCTTAAAAATATTATAACGTCCATCTTCTGTTTCTAATTCATTGCTTAATTTTATTAATTTATCATCATAATCTAATATCATACTATATTGATTATCATCATTAGTAACTCCAAAGTAAGTAATTTCTTTTGTTTTATCCTTATATTTACTAAATGTAACTACTTCTTTACCATCAATCATAAAATAATGGTTATAATTCTCATGTACCTCTTTTACTCTATAAAAATAGCTTAACCTAAATATTCCTTCTTTTTCTATACAATTATATTGTCTTAACTCCACCTTTATATCATCAATTAATTTATTTATTCTTATTGCTCTACTATATTTTTCTAATGTATGTAATAATTTAATTAATTCATTAAAACTTTCTTCAATTACGCTATCATCTATGCTATAAATTATAATCATATAAACTAAATTCATTATATCATCTGTATCAATATATTTATCAAAAGTCATTACAAAATCTTTTATTGATACTTCACTCTTACTTATTCCATCATAAACCTTTTCACTTATACCCTTTATTTTACCTACTACTAATAAAGTATCTATATATTCTTTATTATTCATACATTTACCTTCAACTTCATTGAAAACAAATCTTCTAAATAGTCTTCATTTTCTGGTGCTATAATTAAATCTACATTATCCACCCCTATTTCTCTCATTAAATTATATGTATCCATACCATTTTTAATTTCATTTCTATCATAAGAACCAATCATACCATCTGCTACTATTATTAAACCTACATATCTCTCTTCTCCATCGAACTTAATATAATTATGTCCATCTAAATTTTTAATATGTATTTTTCTTAACCTTCCATCTATTAATATATCACCAACTCCTATAACCCTATATATCTTATTCTTTTCTAATAATAACATCATTAAATCCATTGTATAATTATCTTTTATACAACGTTGTGAACACATTAATATTTTTACTAAAGGAAAGAAATCATTATCCCAACATAAATTATGTGCTTTTATTAGTGCCTCTATTATATCTATACATTCATCAACTCTACTTATATTATCACCGCTTATCTTTATAAGATACTCTATAAAATTTAATGTTTGTATTAAAAAAGGCTTTAAATTGTGCATAACTACCTTTCTTAAAAATGCCTCTAATTTTTCTAAATTAACTCCACTATTTTCTAATCGCTCAAATCTTTTGTATATAACTTCTAATTCTGTCTTATTTGTAATGCAATCAAAATATCCAACTACTATCATTGTATCAAGCATATCTCTTAATATTCTTGTTTCCACCATAGTGCTCCTATTCTTCCAACACCATCTTCAAAAGGTGTTATAACTAGCTTTATATTTTTTACATCAATTTGTCTTAAAACCTTTATTCTGTCAGAAATATCTTTTATCATTGTATTATCAATATAAAAGATATTATCTTTTTTATCTATCACTATCATCCCATAAACTTTATTATCTATCTTATTTGTGCTTGTATCTCTTAACTGTAAATAATATTTTCCTCCAATGATTACTACTATTACATTATATATTCTCTTATTCAACTTAATCAACAGCTTATTATTGTTGTATCGTTCAATTATTATTCTCTCCCTATTTATTCTATTTAATACTTCTTTAATATAATTGTTCGTTTCCATATCTCCAAGTATATCTAAATATTCTCTTTGACTTTCAAATATGTATTTATTTCTAGCTTGTATCACATCATTTATAGATCTAAACACTTTACTTACTGATTTTGGTGAATTGTATCCTATATTTATAACATGATTTATAAAATCTAACCATTTTACAATTATTATTCCATCATATTTAAAAATTATTTTTATTAGATAGCTTATATCACATTTTGTATATTGTATATACTTATCTATAAACTTACTATTTAATATAGCTTTTTCTATATCTCTTTTATTAATACCCTCAAATTTACCTGAGAATATTGCATATTCTAACTTTTTATCAATATCCATATTCATGCATTCTCCTATTTAAAATAACTATATCACAATGTATTTTTAGATTATATACATCTTTCCAATTATCTAATAATACCATACTACCTTCACTTAATACTATACCTCCTTTTGTATCACTAATAAATTTATTGTCTTTATAAATTTTAAACCTATTTTCCTTATATTCTACTTTATATACCCCACTTTTTATATGTATCATTAAATGTCCACTTTTAAAATTTTCCAAAAATAGCATCTTAAAAATCTCTAAATTATACTTAAATTCTGACCTATCTATACTTAAATCTACTGTATTTAATAATTCTAGTGCTGTTCTTCCTTTATGATATATTCCGTATCTTTCAAATAATTCTACTAAATCTAACATTCGATCTATATACTCTTCAAATCCACTCATTAATACACTTGTATATAGCATCCTCAATGCTAATCTCTCTGTCTTTGTTTTATATATCTTAAAACCTCTTTCTAAATTAACCATCTTTTTTATCGCTAGCTTATATAATTCTTCATCAATTAATCCACTTACTAATAATACATCTAAATTTTTCTCAATCATATGTATAACCTTATATTTACATATCATACTCAAAATAAACTACATAATCGCTTGTTTCCATTTCTTTATCCACAATTGCATACTTCTCCATAACACTGATATTTTTATAATATTCTATATTATCTCCTTTTACTACCATGATATATACTTTATTTTCAATTATTCTACCCTTTTCATCAATGATATCAAAAAAGCAATTTCCATTATTTACAAATCTACACTCTTCTCCATTTATGTTAAATTTCAATTTATTGTACTGATTTACTTTTAATACCTTTAATATATTTAAAAAGTGATCCAATTCTTCAAACCTATCAAAACTATGGTATGCTATCATATCTAATAGTATATAAATATTACCATCTCTATATTTTTTATACATCTCAATCATTCTTATTATTTTATCATATAATAATCTTATTTCATTTTCGCATCTTTGATGACTTATCAAACCATAACAAATCAACATACATGAATCTAATAACTTCTTATTTCCATTTATCCCTACACTTATTAATTTCTCAAAGCTTATACTACTTTTTTCAATCTCATTATATTTATCCTCTAATAACCCTAATACGACTAATGTTTCTATACACTCTTTATTAGTCAACCTCTTCAACTCCTTCAATTAAACAAACATAATATCATAGTCCACCTTATTTATATAATAATCTCTATCAAGTCCTTCACTTAAAATACTGTTCTTTACCACAAATGTTTTATTTCCTTTTATATAAACTAATGCTATGTTATTTATCTCTTTTCCATTATCTCCTACCATATCTATGCTATTATTTTCTTTATCTAATGTATAATTATCATTATTAAATGTTATATTTATAATATCAGATGGTTTTACTTCCACCACTTTATAAATATTTATATATTCTATGATTGTTCCATACCAACTTTCTTCACTACCAGATGTATAACATACTAAATAATTAAAAAAATCAATAAAATCACGCAAGTACTCTATACAATATTTTTTATAATAATTTATCAACTTGCATAACTCTTTATAACAAATATATATTTCTTTTTCTATTTTTACTTTTTTTATTATTTCACTTGATATATGTATCATTGTATAAAACTGCATATCATTTAAATTTCTAACACTATCCATTAAATCTTTAACACTTACTTTACTTTTTTCTATGATACCTATATATTCTCTTAATAATTCTTTTTGTCTATCACTTCTTGTATTTAATCTTCCACACACTAATAATGTATCAAAATATTCCTTATTATTCATATTATACTTTACCCTCATATTATAAAAGGGTGTATAACTGCTTTATTTATACACCCACTTTCATTTTTAACTATTCCTATCTTTTGACCTGTTTAATCTATTTTTATGTACTTCATCCCTAACAAATTTCTTTACACCTTTAATCTCATCATCTTCTTTAAAATCTTTTATAATATATTCAATACCATATTCCAATACTTTAACGTTATGATAATTTTCATCAATGATCATATTCATATCTTTCTCTCCTTTTTCACTTTGTATCATTAAAATATTTATATCTTTACTTTTAATATAAAAAAGATTAAGCTATAATATCTAATTATTATTAATCGTTCAAAAACTTTTTTAATATCATAATACTTAATTAAAGAGTATGTCTTTTATTAAAACTGTACTAAAACTATACCGTCATTATTAAAATTCACTACCTTATCTTTATATATTCTCAATTCCAAATCTTTGTTTATACTAAAACCTCCTATATCTTCATATATTTCCTGTGTATCTTTATTTATTAAATCTACAACCCTTCTAACCCCTTTTAAACAAACTCGTTTAGTATATCTCCCATCTTTCACATCTAACCTTGTTAATAACGTATCTACATTACCGCATGTAAATTTTCTTAAATTTCTTAATATCTCACTCTCACTATATATATGACTTTTATATCTTGTAATTCCACCTCCGGTTATTACTACATCTATATCATATACTGCTAACTTAAATAATATCTCGTCTATAAAAACTTCCCACTCATAATTTTTATTTATTATTGCTCTTTCTAATACTATACATATTTCTACTATCTTTTCAATAAAATCATCTGAATAATCTCTAACAATAAACAACGCATCAATTATTCTCAATATTAATCCTATAGGCATATTCATTATTCTAAATTTCATAAAATAATCATAAATTTCTTTACTATCCCAATTATAAATGTTATTTACACTTTTGTTAACTAGAAAATCTTTTTTATCTAATTTTCCACTCACTATCAACATATCTATCAATTCTTTATTTCCCATAATCCATCTCCTGCTTTTTACTTATACTTATTAACTATTATATGCTTCATTCCAATTAACTTATAATACCCTAATATATTCAATTTATTTCACTAGCCTATATAATTTAACATATTATTAACTTATTATCCTATAAAATTATTATTCTCAATTATCCATGTATATATCATATCTACATTTACATTTCTATTAACTTACTTTTATTATTTAACTGCTCATTATAAAACTTTACTATATACACTTATAATCTTACTTTTATTTTAATTGTTCACATACCTATCTTACAATCATTTATTCAACTTCATTTCTTAATATTATTTGTATATAAAATATATCTTAAACTTACCTTTCTATACTTTACTTACACTATTAAATTACTTTTTTATATCTATTAACTTACCTTATACTATTAATGTATATATTCAACCTCATTTTTAATATACTTTCCTTTATTTTAATCTTACTTATTCAAACTTACTTTTTATACTTTAACTCATATCATAAACTTACTTTCATATAACCTATTTTCTTTATCAACTTACTTTCATATAACCTATTTTCTTTATTCAAACAATATCAACAATATCTAAAACAATATAATAAATACTCATAACATACCCTATTTTAACCTAAACTTACCTTTTATAACCCATCTTATATTCTAAACTTACCTCACTATATCTTATTTTTCTTATTAACTTACTTTCATTATACTAACAACATAAAACTTCATAAATGTATCTATTCAACTTTATTCTTAATCAATTTTTTTAATTTATTATATCAAAATATCACTAATAACTATTATTCTAACAAATTTTAATTATTTTTTCAAATCTTTTTAATAAACTTTTATCCTATCTTTCCTATTTTATTTCAATGTAATACACTATTTTATAAAACTTTATTAACATATTCCAAACAACAATCATTTTTCTTTTATCTTACTTATTTAATCCCATTCTTCAATACTTTTTCTAAAACTATCCTACTAAAATATAACTAATACCTATCTTTTAACATATTTTTATCTTAATATTATCTAATCATAATATTTTTATATTTTAAATATTCTATCTTTTTAAAAAGCTATCTCAACTTATTCCAAACAATACCCTACTACTCAACTATTTCCTACTTTTATTTAAATCATTCTATTCAACCCTGTTCTTTAATTATTTTCTATTTTCTTAATAATATTTATTCCAAACAATACCCTATAACTACAAATCTTTACTTAAAACAACATATTCAACCTTATTTTTCAATTGATTTTTCACTATTTATCATACTATTTTAATCCAAACTACACTTTATTTTACCAATGTAACTATTCAACTTACCTTACTTACTCTATTATTTTTAATAATCTTTCTTTATCCTATCAAAACAACACTATTAAATCAAAATCTTAAATACTTTTCATTATTTATACTATAAAAATATCACTAATACCTATATTTTAACCTATTTCTTTATCTATTTTATTAATATTCTTTTATTTATCTTTTAAAATCATTCTTACTTATTTTTAAAACTTCCTATCATTTTATACTTATCCTATTCTAATCTTAAAACAACCTTATTTATCACATAAAAATATCACTAATATACCTATTTTTATCAATTATTATCTCTTTTTATTATTTTTATCTTATTTTCTTTTATTAAATCTTCCTCAATTTATCTCAAAACAACATTATTATTTTTCAATCTTTATTAAAATATCTTAAAACAATATCTAATTTTATTCAATCTTACTTCCTTTCTCTATCTTATCCTAAATCATTTCAAAACAACCTTGTTATTCTCTTTATCTTTCTCTTTTTATTTCAAACAACCAAAACTATTTTAAATTATATTAAATTTATTCAAACAATATAAAATTTTTTATTTCTTCCTTATTTTATTTTTATCTTTCCTTCTTTTCTTAAATCTTTATCAAAATTATTTAAAACAATAATAATTTATAAAATCTTTCTAATTTTATCTAAAATAACAATCAAAATTTATTAATGTTTACTTTCTTTTAATGTTCAAAATTTATTTTCTTTATTTTACAAATTTACAAACATAATTTCAATTTTTTCAAAATCTTTCTATTATTTATTCAAAACAATATAAATTTTTCCTAACTTTAACAATTTTATTTAATCATTCCAAAAATATCTTCAAATAATATTCAAAAAATCAAAAACATTACTAAAATATTTCAAAACTTAAAACTAAAATAAAAATCATTTTCAAATCTATTATAATCATCCTTAAAACTCTTCAAAACTCCAATCATAATTAAAATCTTTTTAAATTTTTCTCAAATCATACATAAAATTATTTTTATCTTAATCAAAAATCTTTCAAACTATAACCAAAATTAAAATCTTTCTCAAATATTTTTAAAACTTTCTCAAAATAATAAATTTATGTCCTCAAATCCTTTCAACTTCAAATCAAAATAAAAATCTTTCTTCAAAAATCTTAAAACAAAATCAAAAATTCTTCTAACTACACACAAAAACTAAAATCATCATCAAATATTTTTAAAACTTATTCAAAACTATTTTAACTTTCTTTAAAAATTTTAAAACAAAACTATAAATCAAAAATCTTTCAAAATATTTTTAAAACTTTCCCAAAATCTTTCTAACTTTCCTTAAATCAAAAATCTTTCAAAATAAAATTAAAATCTTTCTTCAATAATTTTAAAACAAAATCATTTTCAAAATCTTAAATCAAAAACCAAAAATCTTTCTCAAAAAATTTTAAAATCTTCCAAAAATAAAATTATGATCAAAAATTTTTTTAACTAAATCATAAATTTTAAAATAAAATTTTTCAATTTTTCTTTTTAAAAAATATTCAAAATAAACTTTAAACAACAAAACTTTTTTAAAATCTTTCTCAAAATTTAAAACAACAAAACCAAAATGAAGTATCAAAATATTTTTCAAAACAACACTAAATCAACTTAATTTTCCACAACCTTCCCTATTTTTTAATTCTTCAACCTCCTTTTTTAAATTTTTTCTTTTTTCATGGCGCCCCAAATTTCCCAATTTAACCACATTTTCAAACAAAAAAATCTATCCCCAACTATTTCAAACCTAATTCCACAATTTTTTCCTAAATCCATTTTTATCATTTTACCAATTTTTTCACAAATTTAAAAGCTTCAATAAAAATCTTTCTCAAAAAATTTTAAAAACAACAAAAAATTTTTAAAATGAATCAAAAATTTTTCAACAAATCTAATCAAATAAACAAAATTTTTAAATTAATTTTTAATTTTTTAAAAATTTTTATTCTCCAAAACTTTCTCAAAATTCTTCAAACTTAAAATTATTTCTATTGCTTCAAAAAAAATCTTTCTTAACAAAAAATTTTTCAATTTCATTATACTAAATCTTTCTCAAAATCTAAAATGTAACTTTAAAATCTTTAAATCTTCCTTTAAAATTCTTAAACAATCAAAATATTTTAAAATCAATTTTTATCTTTCTTAAAATAATTTTTCAACAACAAAATTTATTTCAATTTTTTAATCATTTTATTCAAATCTTTCCCTAAATTCTTTTCGTAACCAAAACTTTTTCAAATCTTTCTTAAAATATTCCAAACAATCAAAAACTTTTTAAAATCTTTCTCTTTATATTTAAAACAAAATCAAAAATTTTTTAACAACAAATACTTTTCTAAATTCTTTCTCAAAATATCTTTTAACTTCAATTAAAATTTAAAAATCTCTCTAACTTTTACCCAAAGCTTATTTAAAATATTCCAAACAATCAAAACTTTTTATTTTTCTTTCTTTTATCCAAATTATTTCCAAAATTATTTCAAACAACATTTAAATTTCTTCAACTCTAAAATCTTTTTTCAATCTATATCAAAATTATTTCAAACAACATTTCAATTTTAAAATCTTTTTCTTTTTTATTCAAAGCTTCCTTAAAAATTTCTCTAACAGTATCTAACTTCTTTATACTTCAACACTTTTCCTTATTTCTTTCTCACTTTTATCCAAATAACCTTTAAATTTTTCTAATCTTTCTTAAAACTATACCAAATTTTTTAAAATCTTTCTTACTTTTATCACTAACTATATTAAATCAATCATATTTTAACCAAAATTAACAAAACTCTTATTCTATTCAATTTTTCAAATCTTTCTCTCTTTTATCTATCAACAACCTATTCATTTACTTGTACATATACATTTATTCAAACAATCTCTATATTCTATCCAAACAACATTTTATCCACATTATCCACAAACTTATCCACAAACAACAATATCTTTTATTCAAATCTTTCTTATTATTTTCACTAACTATACTAAAATAATACATTTTATTCACTTATTTTATTACTTTCAATATCTATCTAAATCTTAAATCTTTATCAATCTTTCTTATTTATACCTCTTTAAATTTCTATCTTACTTCCAATTTATTCAAAGCATACTTAATAATATCCTAATATCTCTTATATATTAATCTTTATCACAATTATTTAGGCTGACATACTTTAATTATTCTTCTAAATTTTTAAAATAACCTAATTCTATTTTAACTAAATCTATTCAACTTACTAAATATCAACACATTAACTAAAGTGTTCTATACTTATTCTTATCTATCTTATACATTTATAACTGTTCATAACAATTTTAATCAAATAACACCAATTATTCTTATATATTATAACTTTACTCAAAAATAATATCATTTTATTTCAAACAATATAATCTATTTAATAACTGTTCATACTTTATTTTATATCTTTATTCTTTTTATATATAACAACCTATTCTTTTACCTTATTCTTTCTCAATATATTAATTGTTCATATATTTTATTTCAAACAATATACTTTTAAATTTAAACTATCTATTTTATTCTCTTTATCTTTCCCTATTTTTATCACTAACTTATACTTTTTTAATAATTTTTATTCTATAAATTACTTTTATCTATTATACCACTTTATTATTGTTCCTATCATTTTATCCTAATTATATTCTATCTTACTTAAAACAATATACTATTTATTTCAACTTACAACATATTTACACACTTACTCAATTATTATCTCATATAAACTCTTTCATATTATAATGATATTAAATCTTTTATTAATCATTCTCTTTATTTATTCTAATATTACTCATTTTTATCACTAACTATATTAAAATAACCAAATTTTACTCAAAATTATTCTTATAAACTTAACTACTTTTTCTTACTTGTATCTATCTTATTTAACACTTATCCTACTATATCTTTAATCTATACACCTATTTATTAAAATCATACTCTATTTTATCTATACATAATCACCACTTTTAATCATCATCTATTTTTCTTTTTATACTTATTCTTTCTATTCTTACTTGTATATACTTTATTTTTAAAATTATTCATACACTTTCTTATTTACTCTATACTTTCTCTCTATCTTTACTATCTTACTTTAAACAATATACTTTATTCTATATGCACGTATTAAATTATATAAAAATATCTCTTTTCTTTATTAAATCTCTTTATTTTTATCACTAATATACTAATTTTTACATAAATTAACCTTATTTTTACATATCACTTTCTTATTCTTTTTATGAGAGATCCATCTTATTTATAAATAATCTACTTACTTTTTATATTATTACTTTTTCATACTTATCCTATCATTTTATTTAAAATCTTTATTAATTTTATTTAACTGTTCCTACTTTTTTATTACTAATATATCGCTTTTAACATAATTTTACACATTTTTTCCTTATAAACATTTATCTTTTTATTTAACTGCATATACTTTCTTGTCTCTATCCTATCCTTTTATTACCTAAAACAATATACTATTTTTTATTTAAATGCTTATACTATTCTTACCTATAAAACTTTATCTAAAATTTTATACATTTTCTTCATTGTACCCATCTTATTTTAAATCTACCTACTTTTTATTCTCTTATTCTATCTTTCAACAATATATACACCAAATTACTTATTCAATCTTTTTAAACTTATCTAACCTTTTATGTCATTGTTCATATCTTTTATTCACTTTCTTTCTATATTTTTCAACTAACATTATCATTTTTAACAATTTTATCCTTATTTATCAAATTTTTCAATATTCTATCATTTCTTATCTTTTCTTAATATTTTTAAATGTACCTATATATTTTATCCAAACTTACCTTTTATTCCTCTTCTCATATCCTATAATTTCCTTTCTACATTAATAAACTTTCTTTACCTTACCTATGTCTATCACTCATATTTCAATCTTTCTACATCTTTTATCTAACTATACCCTTTATATACCTATTTACACCTTTACAACCCTCTCTTACCCCTTTTTACTCTTATCTTACTCTTTTTATTCCAAACTTCCATTTCTTTCTTTATTGTATATTTTATAATTACTTTTTAACACCACTATTCTTCTTTTAACTTACTTTATCTATTTATTCTTACCTACTTCTATACAAATGTATATATACTTTTATTTTTTAATATCTCACTTTTTCAACAATTTTCAACTTATTATAACTGTTTATATCATTTTTATTCAAATAACACTTTTTCATCTAAAACTTAAATTCAACTTTTATTTTAATCTAATATTTTATATTTTTACTTTCTCTCTAATTAAATCTTACCCTTTTTATCTTATCTTACTTTCTATTTTCCTATTGTTTATAATCTACTTTCTTTCTAATCTACATTTTTCCTATCAAACTTACCTTTCATCTAAAATCTTTCTTATACTATTTTTATTCTTCCTATCTTTACTACAAACTTACCTTTTATTTTTATATGTTTATCTTATTATTCCTTTTTATTCTCTATTTTTTCTCCCTTTTTAAGATGGCGGTTGTTAACGCTTAATTAGCTAATTCTAATGTATATCTATACAATCAGTATTTGTATTATTTCTTACCTACTAATAAAAACAGAACAAAAAAGGGGGTGTCGCAAAATCATCAAATTAGATGATTGAGCGATGCCCTCGTTCTATAGACACAATAATCCAGAAAGAATCTTTTCCGTCGTTGATTCTTTCTGGATTTTTTGCGGACTTTAATAAAGCTGCTGCTTTTACGGCCTGTTATGCACTTTCTTTTACTGGAAACAGATAGCTTACTGTACGCTGCTTCTGTATTTTTGCGTGCAGCTTATTCAGGTTATATCCCATACATAGTAAAAGTATCTCCAGTTTTACTTTCGCTTTCCCTCTCAACAGAAATCTTTGGAATTCATAGTCGTGTTTCAGGACTCCAAATGCCCCTTCTACCTGGATAGAACGGTTCATCCGATATAAGATTCCCTTTTCACTCAGGATATTCTCATAGGATTCCTGGCGCTTCTCCAAAAAACTTTTCGAAATGTACAGACGCTTGTTCCCTTTGGCACGGGTGCATTTTTCTTTGTGCGGACAGCCTGTACACTCTTCACATTCATAAACCGTTACCTCTGATTCATATCCGCTCTTACTTTTCTGTTTTTTTACGAAAACCGGCTTCAGCTTTTTCCCCGCATGGCAGGTATACGTATCGGTTGACTCATCATATCCCATGTTTTCCCGCTTGCTGATATCCTGCTTGAAACTTCGCTTTTTCCATTTTTCATAGGTCTGTGGCTTTATGTATGCTTTCTGTTTCTGTTCCCGCAGATAGGTATAGCCTTCCTCACTTTCATAACCCGAATCTGCAGTCACACTTGGATAACGGAACCCAAGCTTCTCCTCCATTGTCTTTAAAAAGGGAACCAATGTCCACACATCATTCCTGTCCTGGAAAATATCTGCTGAAACAATATATTCACTGTCTACTCCGATTTGTATGTTATATCCCGGCTTCAGCTGTGCATTTCTCATGTGGTCCTCTTTCATATGCATAAATGTGGCGTCTGGGTCTGTCTTGCTGTAACTATTCCTTCCCTGGAAGCTGGCTGTATGCCAGTCATAGACAGTCTGACGCTCCAGAAAACAGCGGAACAGTTCCAGATACCTTTGGTTTTGGCTTTTGCGTTTCCCTCTTCCATGTACAAAAACGGTATGCTGTTCTTTACATACCTGTTCCAGAAAACGGCAGATTTTCTGAAGGTCCTGCGTTGTGCTTTCTTCTGCTACAAGGAAAGACTGCAGATACTCCTGATTCAGCAGCCTGACCGCCTCCTGGATGTTCAGGAACATCTTTTCTTCCCATTTTCCAACGGATTTCTTCCATACAAACGTATATTTATTGGCGGCTGCTTCCAGCTTGGTCCCATCAATGAATACGGTTTCTTTTGATAATTCCCCTCCATTTCCCAGACGGCGGACCATCTGGTAAAAGAGGTCTTGGCAGGCAGCAGAAAGGAACCCTGTACGGAACCGGGCAATGGTGCTGTGGTCAGGAGCCTTCTGTCCGGCCAGGAGCCACATAAAATTGATATCCCGTCTGCAGGCAGTTTCGATTTTTCTGGATGAATAAATGTTTTGGGAGTATGCATAGGTCAGGATCTTGAACATGGTCTTAGGGTCCACCGCAGGATTTCTGCCTTTGGCAGAGTAAGCCTGGTACAGCAAGTGGTAATCAAGTTCCTCCAATTCATGGCTGAGCAGTCGGACAGACTCATCATCAGGGATCAGACCTTCCAAATTTAATGGCAAAACCAGTTGATAAGGTTCGCCAAATTCGGTATAATTTTTATGGTATATTAATTTACTGGGCATATCTTATTATACCATGGATTGCGGACTCTTCGGAGTCCGTTTTCTGTTTTTGTACAAAAATGGAGCCGTCGCTCTATAGATGATTATTCATCTATTTTGCAACGGCCCCTTTAAATCTTTAGTTCAAGTCCATTACTGTATTGTTTCCCATATAATGAAGTCT
>CANOYI010000033.1 GCA_947571515.1 uncultured Clostridium sp.
TACAAAATCTTTCATTTATTTTTAATAGCAAATGCCCACTAGCGGAGAAATTTGCCAAAAAGTCGAAACGAAAAAATCTAAAAATATTGAAAATGTTTTAATAGTTTAGTATAATCAAAAAGTAATAAAGATAGTAATAAGGAGAATAAAAATGGGAGAAATTAATGTACTAATTAATAAAGCAAAATTAGAGAAAAGAATAGAAGAAATGGGAAAACAAATTCAAAAAGATTACGAAGGCAAAGAAATTGTTTTTGTAGGAATTTTAAAAGGGTCAGTTATGTTTATGTCAGAACTTGCCAAAAATATTAAAAGTAATGTAGAACTTGATTTTATGGACGTGTCTAGCTATGAAGGAACAGAAAGTACGAAAAAAGTAAAAATTAATAAAGATATTAGAAATTCAATTGAAGGAAAAGATGTTATCATTGTAGAAGATATTATTGATACTGGTAGAACATTAACTTATGTGTTGGAATATTTAAAACAAAAAAATCCGAATAGTATTAAAATTGCAACGATGTTATCTAAACCTTCTAGGAGAGTTATGGAGCTAAATGTGGATTATATCGGTTTTGCGATTGAAGATAAGTTTGTAGTAGGGTATGGTTTAGATTATAATGAGAAATATAGGAATTTACCATATATTGGTTATATAGAATAATAATCATTACTTATTACTAAAATTATTATATTTTTTCGTAACTCCCAACGTCGGACAGTCTGTAATTTCATAACAGACTGTATCTTGTTGGTTCCCCCGAATTGTTACTCAAAAATATAATAATTTTAATATACAAAGGAACAAAAGGAGAAGAAATGTTTAATATTGAAGAAGAACTAAAAAAGTTGCCGAATAAGCCAGGTGTCTATGTTATGAGAGATAAAGAAGACAATATTATTTATGTGGGAAAAGCAATATCTCTTAGAAATAGAGTTAGGCAATATTTTAGGAAAAATAATAAAACAGCAAGAATCGAGAAAATGGTCAGTTTGATTGACCATTTTGAATATATTGTAGTAGATAATGAAGCCGAGGCATTAATTTTGGAATGTAATTTGATTAAGAAGAACAGACCCAAATTTAATGTCTTATTAAAAGATGACAAAACATATCCTTATATCAAAATAGATTTAGCTTCTGATTATCCAACTGTATTTATAACAAGAAGAATTGTTAATGATGGGTCTAAATATTTTGGACCTTATGCAAATCCAGGAGCTGCTAAAGAAATGGTGAGTTTTATCAAAGAAAAATATAAAATTCGCCAATGTAGAGTTTTGAAAGAAAAAACAAGGCCTTGTCTAAATTATCATATTAACAAATGTTTAGCACCTTGTATGGGCTATGTGACAAAAGAAGAATATCGACAGCAAATTGATGAAATTATGGATTTATTAGAAGGAAAGACAGATAAGCTAGTGAAAGAATTACAAGAGCAAATGAAGGAAGCTTCTCAAAAATTAGACTTTGAGAAAGCGGCTTATATCAGAGATAAAATACAGGCAATCGATCGTGTGTCAGCAAAACAAAAAGTATCTAATCTATCAGAAAATAACATTGACGTCATAGGAATTGCTAAATCAGAACTAGAAATTTGTATTGAAATATTCTTTGTCAGAGGTAGTAAAATGATAGGCAGAGAGCATTATTTTTATGCTGATTTAGGAGATATGGAAGAAAAGGAAATCCTGGCTGGTTTTATCAAGCAATATTATTTAGACAATCCGAATATTCCCAATAAAATTATGATAAAAGAAGAAATTGAAGATAAGGAGACGATAGAGAAATGGTTATCCACAATGTTAGGTAAAAAAGTGGAAATCAAGACTCCTAAAAAAGGAGAAAAACTACGTTTTGTAGAAATGGCAGAAAATAATGCAAAAGTAACATTAGAAAATAAAGAAAAAGATAAAAGCGAAATTTTAATGGAATTAAAAAATGTTTTAAAACTAGAACAATTACCAAGAAAAATTGAAACTTATGATATATCCAATCTATCTGGAGAATATACCGTAGCTGGTATGTGTGTGATGCAAGATGGTGTTATCAAAAAGAATTTATCCAGAAGATTTAAAATAAAAACAGTATTTGGGCAAGATGACCCAAGATGTATGGAAGAAGTAATCATAAGAAGATTAAAACATTCCATTGAAAATCCAAAAGGAGGCTTTGGGGAACTTCCTGATGTCATTTTTGCAGATGGTGGGATCACACAAATTAGAGCGGTTCAAAATGCCATTCAAAAAGTACATGATTTTGGGGACGGAGGAAAAAATCATGACTTAGATAAAAAGTTAGAAATTCCTGTATTTGGAATGGTCAAAAACGAAAAACACCAAACGAGAGCTCTTATGAATGATGAACGAGAAGAACTAAAAATATCGAAAAATCTAATGAACCTAATTACAAGATTTCAAGATACCGTACACGATACAGCTATCACTTATCATAGAAAACTAAGAGACAAAGAAATTACAAAATCAGAACTAGACGAAATTACTGGAATTGGAGAAGTAAAGAAAAAAGCTTTATTAAAACATTTCGGCAGTGTAGAAAAAATAAAAAAAGCAAGCAAAGAAGAACTAATGCAAGTAAAAGGAATCAGTGAATCAATCGCTCAAAAACTTATTGATGACTAGGTGTGTTTTAAGATGTGTTCTAGGACAGGTTAGTTAGACTATGGTGAGTTTGGGTGGCGAGTTTGTGCCTGTCCCAAACTCGCCATCCCAAACTCGCCACAATTTTTTTTTATATTTAAGAATATTTTGAAAAGACGTGCATATACATACATATAGGGAAAGATACAAAGGGGGAAATGTTGATATGGAATATGCAAAAGATGAGTTTTTTCAAGTTAGCTATCATACTAATTTGAACCGATTAGAGATGAAGGGAGAAAGTTGGACAAGCAAATTATGGAGAAGAGTCAAAAGGCATAAGTTGCTAACGACGACTATTGTTGCTTTTTTTACATTTGCGATTCTTAATGTAGTTATGATTTATAGTTTCATGAGAATTTTACAAAGTATTTGAATCTAGGATGGGAGGTGGCAGTATGAGTTCAAAATACTCAGAGGAGTGCTGCCTCCAGAGAAAATTTATAGTCAATTATTTAAAATTCGTACTTTTCTATTCTTTAAAATTTACAATAATTATTAAATATGATAAAATAAGAAAAAACAAAAAGAGGTAAAGTATGAAAATAAAAGAAAAATTAAAGTCTACTTTTCAGATTATTAAAAAAGTCTTTGAAAAAAATCCAGTAACTATTATTTCCATTTTATTATTTAGTGCTTTTACAGCAATTACAATGGATACAGAACTTATAACAGATGCGTGGTGGCAAAATATAATACTTTTCACTTTATATTTTGTATCAGGAACGTTTTTAGTAGAAGCATTTTTCTATAAAAATGATCCCAAAAAGGTTATATCTTGTGTAATTTCTGCTATGATTGCGATTGTATTTGTTGTGCTCCACAATTATGTATTAGAAATTGAGCATATCTTATGGAAAATAGCGGTTTGTTATGTAGTAACATTATGGATTTTATCCATTTATTTTCGTTTTAAAAAGGTCAAAAAGGATTTCACACAGTATTTTTTAAAAGTATCTGTAAATATGCTAAAGACTAGCATTATATACGGTGTCCTAACGATTGGAATTACCATTGTGTCATCTATTTTTGTTTATTTGATATGGGAGGAAATAGGATATATATTAATAACTAGATTACAAATAATTTTGTTAGGATTTTATTATATTCCTAAATTAATCTATTGCTTGACCGATGTAGAAGGAGAAGTAAATGTATTTTTTAAGGGATTAATAAAATATGTTTTAACTGGCTTAGTAATGATTTCTTTTATCATTATCTATATGTATATGATAAAAATATTGATTTTAAGAGATATGCCTAAAAATCAGATATTTCGAATACTTTCTGCACTATTTATCATAGGAATGCCAATTTGGACGATGACACAATATTTCAAAGATGAGAGTTTATGGTATAAAATAAGTTTAAAATTGCCAATTGCCTTTATTCCATTTATTTTATTACAGATTTATACCATAGGAACCAGAATTGCTGACAATGGATTTACACCGTTGAGATATGTGTGCGTTGCTTTAGTGATTTTTGAAATCATATATAGTTTGATGTATATTTTGAAGAAAGAGAAAATAGAAATTCTACTGTTGATATTTAATGCTATTGTTATCGTGTCATTAATTATTCCAGGTATTAATATGTTTAAAATTTCAGATGTAAGTCAGGCACAAAGATTAAAAATATTTAAGAATAAATCGGATTATACAGAGGAAGAAAAAGAAAAAATATATGGTGCTTATCGATATTTGAAGTATTCGCCAGATGGAGAGAAGTATATTAATAAAATTTTAGAAAGTGAAGATATTGAAATAATAAAAACATTTCATCAATCAGAAACATACAATAGTAATTCAGAATTTAAATACATCAATGCAAGTACTAATATGGAAAGAATTGATATAAGAGAATATTCTAATTTGTATTTTATCACTTCTTCTAGTCGTTTTAATAATATGGATTTGGAAGAGACATTTAAAGAAATAGAATTGAAATGTGAAGATTTTACTGGCACCATAGAAGTTAATGTATTAGAAAGATTTAAAGAGTATATTAATACTTATATGAATTCAGGAAAAGAAGAATTAGAAAGATATTTTGATGCTCATCATGAGATAGAAATAGATAATAGCAAAAAACTTATAATAAAATCTTTTTATTTGAATTATAATTCGGATTCAAGAGTAGTCAAAAATTATTCGATTAAGGGGTACTGGTTAGAAAAATAATTACAATTTTGGCTGTAAAAATATTTGGACCTTAAGAAGGGAATGAGATAAATCATGAAATTAGCAAATGAGTGGAAAGAATACAAAATATTAGATATGGCAGATGGTCAAAAACTAGAAAGATGGGGAGATGTTGTTTTAGCAAGACCAGATCCCCAGATTATCTGGAAAGATAAGAGTTTTCCCAATAAGTGGAAAGAAATCAATGCGACTTACCATAGAAGTAAGACTGGTGGAGGCTCTTGGGAATTTAAAAAGAAAATGCCAAACAGTTGGCAAGTGCATTATAAAAACTTGACTTTTAACATTAAGCCAATGGGATTTAAACATACAGGTCTTTTCCCTGAACAAGCAGTAAATTGGGATTGGATGATAGACAAAATTAAATCAGCAAAAAGAGAAATTAAAGTATTAAATTTATTTGCCTATACAGGAGGTGCAACAGTTGCTTGTCTATCGGCTGGTGCATCGGTATGTCATGTTGATAGTTCAAAAGGAATGACAACATGGGCAAAAGAAAATGTTACATCTTCTGGATTGCAAGATAGACCAGTTCGCTTTATTATTGATGATGTTGCCAAGTTTGTTAATAGAGAAATTCGAAGAGAAAATAAATATGATGCTATTATCATGGATCCGCCATCTTATGGTAGAGGGGCAAAAGGAGAAGTTTGGCAGTTTGAAAACAATATTTATGATCTAGTAGAACTGTGCTCACAGGTATTGTCCAATAACCCATTGTTCTTTTTAATTAATTCCTATACCACAGGAATATCAAGTACTGTATTGCAAAATATTTTAAGTGTGACAGTAGATAAGAAATATAAGGGAAAATTAGCGTATGGTGAGATTGGACTACCTATGGAGAATTCGAAGTTGGTGTTGCCTTGTGGAATTTATGGAAGATGGGAAAGTTGAGACAAGGGGGAGACAAGGGGGACAGGTTTTAATTGTCTCATAAATTATGTAGAAAAACGTCGAAAAAGAAATGATATGGGGAGAGATAAAAAGTGACAAAAAGTGACAAAGAAAATGAGACAAATGGAACCTGTCCCTCTTGTCTCAAAAGGAGAGGTAAATGCAAGATTTAAAAGTATTGTTTGAGGATAATCATATTATTGTAGTAGAGAAAAAGCCTAATATTCCTTCTCAAGCGGATAAGACAAAGGATCAGGATATGCTGACAATTGTAAAACAATATATTAAAGAAAAATACAATAAACCAGGAAATGTGTATTTAGGACTGGTTCATAGATTAGATAGACCAGTGGGAGGTATTATGATTTTTGCGAAAACCTCAAAGGCAGCTTCGAGATTGAGTAATCAAGTAAGAGAAAAGGTTTTTAAGAAAAAGTATCTAGCTGTCGTAGATGGAAAGGTCGCACAAAAACAGGCTACATTAGAGGATTATTTGTATAAAGATGAGAGAAATAATAGGAGTAAGGTGGTTAATAAAGACAAGAAGAATGCTAAATTAGCAAAACTTGATTATCAGGTTTTGAGATACAATGAAGTGAAGAATTTGAGCTTGCTAAAAATTAATTTACATACAGGGAGACATCATCAAATTAGAGTACAGTTGGAAAATTTTGGACATAGTATTTTTGGAGATCAGAAATATGGAACAAGGGGGCAAGGAAAACAAATTGCTTTATGGGCTTATGAACTTACTATTATTCATCCCATTACGAAGCAGAAAATGGTGTTTGAAGATTTGCCAGAACCGGTGGGAACGTGGAGTATTTTAAAATAAAAAGTTGTGTATATTAGGATATTACATATAAAGTACATTAGGAAACAGTCGTAAAATTCATGTGAAAATATAACAATTTTGTTACAAAAATCTCATGAATACTAGGGAAATTTATGTAATATTTTTGTAAAAAGAATATAACGATATTGTTATATTCTTTTTTCAATAAATATTGTATAATTTCATAAAATACTTAAATTCATATTAAACACAAAAAACCATTTACATAATGTCGAAAATATAATATAATGATAATAGAGTTTTGTAAAAATGGGGAAAGGGTTGAAAAATAATTACAGTTTTTTTTCAATCAGATTTGTGACCAAGGGAGGAATGAAATAAAAATGAGAAAGACCAAATTTTTATTAAAATTAATTTTTAGTTTTGCTTTACTATTTGTTATATTTTTGCTACCAAACCAAAAAGTTTGGGCAGCTGGGAAAGACGAAAATGAGAAATTTTCTTATTTATCGGATCTATCTTATGAATCTGGTTCAACAGTTGGATGGGGAAGTATAACATTTGACAGAAATTTAGATTCTAGTAAAAATAATGGTATGATTACTTTAATGGTGAATGGACAGAAAAAATCATTTTATAAAGGTATATCAGCCCATGCCAATAGTCAAGTAATTTTTGATGTGTCTCAATACGATTATTTTTCTACCTATTATGGGGTAGATGAAGGAAGAGGGAATGTAGGAACTGCAGTTTGGTTTAAATTCTGCACAATGGCAGAAGGGCAAGACTACTGGAGTCAAGAAGGAAGCAATTCTTCTGATAAAAAGGGAAATACCGAAGCAGGATTTGTAACGATAGATGTAAGAGGAAAGAAATATTTAAAATTAGAAGCCTATGGACGTAGAGGAATTGATTCAGCCCATGCTTGTTATGGAGATGCTAAAGTATGGAAAGAAGGCTATGAGCCAGGAGAAGCAACAACAGTTGATTTTATTAAAACGGTTGCAGAATATGACAAAATTCTAAAAAGGTATGAAGGACAAGAAATAACAGGAGAATATGAAAAAGTTTTACTACAAAGAGAATTTGTAAATAATGCAGGATATGATTTACTACAATTTTTAGCAACCTATAAAAACGCTTATAAAGAAACATTACAATGGCTAATGAATGATTTAGATAATCTTAGGCTGTATGTACTTGGTGGTTATCCAGATGGAAAAAATTATAAGAAATCTATTATGATATTATCAGACTTACGTGCCAAGTATGGAAATGATTTTATTAAGCAAGAACCAACCAAATATGGATATGATACATTAGGTAATCTATATAAAAGAATGGCAGTGGCATTATCTTTAACGCACACAGTAGATGTAGCTTTATGGATGCAACCAGGAAATGCAGAAAATAAATCAGACCCAGTAAGACGTTATCAAATCTATAAAGATTTGTATCATAATGGAAATATGAGATTTACAGACCAAATAGATTTCGCCAAATGGTTTGAAAGATATACAACAGAAGAAATGCGTTATGTCATGAATTGCATTATCGATGACCAAGAAATATTGTGGCTAAATGAATATACACAAAGTTTTATTGATGCGAATTCAAACAAAATGTGGTATTTATCACCACATCCTTATATGAAATATATATGGCCTAATTATAATCAACCCAAATATTGGGATGAAAAGAATAAAGAGGCATATGATAAGAAATATAAAGGAATTTTCTCAAAATATGGCGTAGAATATGGAAAACCAGGTGTTTATAAATTATGGATGAATATAGAAGGTGGAGCTGTTTGTGGTGGTATATCGAAACAAGGAGCCTGTAACCGTGGTGCACATGGTGTACCTGCCACAGTAGTTGGGCAACCAGGACATGCAGCATTTGCTTATTATTCTATGAATGATGCCGGAGATGGAGCGTGGACCCTAAATAATGTTATTACCAACTGGGGTCAAACGGGAAAAACGGAAAGATTGGGCGTAAGAATGCCTTTAGGTTGGGGTAGTGATAGGTATGTAAGTGGATATGCAGCATCTTATTTACTATTAAGTCAAGCTGCTATGAATCAAGAAGAAGCTTATGAAAAATCAGAAAAAGTTATTATGACAGCAGACTTACATAAAAATGACCCAGCAAAGCAAGAAGAAATCTATCGAAAAGCATTACAAGAATTACCAATTAATGTGGATGCATGGTATGGATTAATTAATAACTATAGTGCGAATGAAACAAAAACAGAAAAAGATTGGTATGATTTAGCAGAAGAAATGGCAGAAAGTTTAAGATGTTATCCATTACCAATGTATAATTTAACGAATTTAATTAAACCAAAATTAACAAGTGCAGAGTATTCAGCTCAATTTGTTATTTTACAAAAACGTATTTTAGAATATGGAAAAGTACTTGCCAATAATTCAACAGAGACCTATCAACCAAGTGTAACGAGGGAAGTATCAACTTATTTATTAGGACAAATGGATACTAGTATAGCTACTTTTTCCTTTGATGGAGATGACGCTGGAAAGATAGTATTAGCAGAACGTTTTAAAGAAATGGGAATTCGTTGGGATTATTGTATCAACGGAGATACACAAAACAAAGCTAGTTGGAAGGAACATTCTTTTGAAGCGGGAGAAGAGCATAAATGGCAGTTAACACAAGAAGAATTAGCTAGTCTTACTGCTGAAAATGATATTTATATCCATCTTGTTGGCGTAAATTATGATGAAAAAAATCTATATAAAATCGATATTTTGCCATCAGCAGGATTGCCAAGTACCTTATATGCAAATGATTTAGAGAATAAATTAATAGCATCTGTTCCAGGAATGGAATGGAAATTAAACGAAAATGACCAATGGACTTTGTATAAAGATGCAGAGCCAGACTTAACAGGAAATAAAACGGTAACTGTTAGAATGGCAGCAACAGGTACTCATCTAGTCGGAGAAACTGCTCAGTATCAATTTACCCAAGATAAAGTAAATAATCAAAGAACTTACATACCAATTGCACATTTAGAAATGGCAGGATATTCTACGCAGTCAAAAGATAATAAAAGACCTTATTATGCAGAAAATGCAATTGATGGAAATGGAAATACTTTATGGCATACGGATTTTAATCAAAATGTTTTACAACAAACAACCAAGCCATTTATTAGTATTAAATTAGATGAACCTAAAAATATATCATCTTTAGAATTTATACAAAAGAAATATCCAGGTAGACCACAAGACCCTGATGACATAAAGAATGCTAGAGCTTATGTAAGTATGGATGGCGAAACATGGATTCAGGCAGGAAAAATAGAAAATTGTGATACCTATGGCAATTTATATGCAATTAATTTTGAAAAACCAGTTTATGGGCAATATGTAAAAATAGAAATGGATACTAAGAATATGTTTGCCTCACTAGCTATGGTAAATTTATTTGAAGATACGACAGTAGTAACCTTAGGAACTTTCTCATTTGATGGAGAAAATGCTGGAAAAATTATGATAACAGATGAATTTAAAGGCTCAAGATGGCAATATAGCTTAGATGGGGGAACTACTTGGAAAAATGGAACCGTAAATGAACAACAATTAACAGCAAAAGAAATATCACAAATTAATTCGAATAACAAAATAAAACTTCGTTTAATAAATACTAACAAAGAGTCTACCATAGATATCCAAAGGCAAGAGCTACCGGTTATAACAGCGTATTTGAATGACTTAGAAAACAGACTAATAGGAATAGGCGATACAACAAAATTTGAATGGAGAACAGGAACCAATACTGGAAATTGGACTTCTTATTCAAAGCAAGAACCAATTGTAGCAGGAGATACAAAACTTTTCATTAGAAAAAAGGCAACTAGTACGTTAATGGCAAGTGAAGCAGTAGAATTTACTTTTACAGCAGATAATCAACCAAATACAGCTAAATATGTACCAATCAAACATATAACATCTGTAAATGCATCTAATACTACAGTTCCAAGTAGAGGAGAAGAAGCAGAATATGCAGTTGATGGACTTCCAACAACCATGTGGCATTCAAACCGTACGACGGCGACAATGCATGACCCAAGATGGATTGTTTTAGAATTAGATGAACCAAGATATATATCAAAAATTGAATATGTAAGAAAAGCAGGATATGCTTATGGAATTCCAAAAAATGGTAAAGTTTTGGTAAGTATGGATGGAGAAAATTGGACAGAAGTTCTTGATTTCAAAAATCTATATAATGTAACAACAGCAGCAGAACTTACTGCTAGTGAAGATCGAAAAGAACTTCAATTGTCTAAAATAGAAAAAGCAAAATATGTAAAAATCGAATGTACAAAATCTTGTGATAGCGTACATGGAGATAGAGATGGAGAACCAATGGATTATTTCTTCTCTTGCTCTATGATCAACCTATTTGAAGACAAAACGAAAGTAACCATACCAACAGCAGAAATACAATATAGCACAACCGAAACAACGAATCAAAATGTAACAGCAACCTTGGTAAATAAGAGTACAGATATTACCGTAACCAATAATGATGGAAAGGATACTTATACCTTTACAGAAAATGGTGAATTTACATTCGAATTCAAAGACAATAAGGGTACAAAAGGAACCGCGACAGCAAAAGTAGATTGGATTGTTAAAACATTACCAACCCCAAGTATTACTTATACGCCAAATAGTTTAACGAATCAAGATGTAACAGCGACCGTAACTTTTGATCGAGAGGGAACCAAAATAATAGATGAAAATGGTCAAGTAATCGAAAATGGAAATACCCATGTATTTACGGAAAATGGAAAACATGAATTTAGATTTAGAGGTCCATATGGAAATATAGGAAAAACAACAGCGACGGTAGACTGGATTGATAAAAAAGCACCTGTTGCAACGATCCAATATAGTTCAACCAACTTATCGAATCAAGATGTAATAGCAACGGTAACCTTTGATGAAGAAAATGTTACGGTGAAAGATGGAAATACTCATACTTTTACGGCAAATGGAGACTATACATTTGAATTTGCAGATGCAGCGGGAAATAAAGGAACGCTAACCGCAAACGTTACATGGATAGACAAAGACTTACCAACAGCAACTGTAACATATAGCACGACAAAGTTAACCAATAAAGATGTAACGGCAACTGTGACTTTTGATCGAGAAGGTGTAAAAATTGTAGATGAGCAAGGCCAAGTAATTGAGGGCGGAAATGAATATACATTTATAGAAAATGAAACCCATGAATTTCATTTTGTGGAACCAGTTGCTGGTAAAAGGGGTGTGACAGTTGCCAAAGTAGATTGGATTGATAAAGTACCACCTGTAGCAACTATCACATATGATATCAATAAATTAACCAATCAAAATGTAACAGCAACCATTACCTTTAATGAAGAAGATGTACGAATTACAAACAATGAAGGAAAAGACACCTATACATTTGAAATGAATGGAGAATTTGAATTTGAATTTGTAGATAAAGTAGGAAATATAGGAAAAGCAACAGCAGAGGTGGGATGGATTGATAAAAGACAAATCAATGCAACTATCACTTATGATATCAACGATATCACCAACCAAGATGTAACAGCAACCATTACCTTTGATAAAGAAAATGTTATGGTAGAGGGTGGAAATACCTATACTTTTGCAAAGAACGGAAGACATGAATTTAGATTTGTAGGACCAGCAGGAAATACAGGAACAGCAGTAGCAGAAGTAACTTGGATTGATAAAGTGCCACCTGTAGCAACTATTACCTATGATACCAAGGAATTAACCAATAAAGATGTAACAGCAACTGTAACATTTGATGAAGATGGAGTAAGTATTGTAAATGATAAAGGTGAGTCAATTAAAAATGGAAATACCCATGTCTTCACGAAAAATGGAAATTATACATTCCATTATGTAGATTCTTTAGGCAATAAAGGAACAGCACTAGCAACTGTAAATTGGATTGATAAAACAGAGCCAACAGCAAAAATTGAATATAGTACAACAGAACCAACCAATGGAGAGGTAATAGCAAGATTAGTGAATGCAAGTGAACCAATTACCATTACGAATAATAATGGAAGTGATACTTATACCTTTGCAAAAAATGGAGAATTTAAATTTGAGTTTGTAGATCAAGTAGGAAATAAGGGAAGTATTACAGCAAAAGTTAACTGGATTAAAGATTCATCAAAAGATCCAGAAAAGCCAGATGAACCAGTAAAACCGGATGATCCAACAAAACCGGACGATCCAGAAAAACCAGATAACCCAACAAAACCAGACGATCCAGTAAAACCAAATGATCCAACAAAGCCAGATGAGTACAAAATAGGAGATGTAAATGGAGATGGCAAAATAACAGCAACTGATATTCTATTTGTAAAAAGACATTTAGTAGCAGCTAAAAAGCAAGAATGGATTTTAACAGGATTGAAGTTTAAAGCGGGAGATATTAACAAAGATGGAAAGATAACAGCAACTGACTTATTATTGATTAAGAGATTAGTACTAAGTGAAATGAAAAAATAGGAAGTTGAACATAAGAGAGGAATGAGATAAAAATGAAAAAAACAATTTCTATCATCTTAATGATCTTATTGATGGTATGTACAGCTAAAGTGCATGCAGCTAGTGATAGTTTTCATACAACATTAACCATTAATAATTCACAAGCCAAAAGGGGAGATACGATTACTGTTACGATTGGATTAAAAGATATTGCTATTGAAAGTGGAGAAAAAGGAATTGGTGCTTATACTGCCGAAGTTCGATTTGATTCTTCTGTTTTAGAATATGTGTCAGTTAATGGTACAGACAAATGGGAAGCGCCACTTTATCAAGATGGCTTCATTACATCTAATACAAAAGATGCTAAAGTGGTAACTACCACTCAAAGTATAGCAACCATTACTTTTAAAGTAAAAGAAAAGGCAAAATTAGGAGAAACTTCTATTGCTCTAAGAAATTTCTCTGGATCAACAGCAGGACCAGATATACTAGCTTCTAGCAATGGATCTACTAAATTAACAATTATAGATCACAATAGTAGCAATAGTAATAGTAATAGCAATAACATGAATAGTATCAATGGTAAAAAAGATAATTTGGCAAATCAAAAAGTACAGGAAAATTTAACTGCAAAGTCTGATTTATCTACTTTACCTAAAACAGGAGAAAAACAAAATCCAATTGTCATGATATTATATATATTAATAGGATTAAGCATAATAGGTGTAATAGGAGTAGTCTATTTATTGAAAAAAAGATAAAATGGAAAGGTAAGACAGTTGGTGTAGATCTAACTGTCTTTTAAATGGAGAATGGCTAATGGACAGAGGAGAAAAGAAATTAATTTGTTTTTTATTAATGGGAATTATAATAGGTTCTAGCATATTAATTTTTAAAATAAAAAGTGCACCTGAATATGACGAAGCTTTATATGAAGAAATATATTCAGAATATGAAGAAATATTGGCAAAAGAAAATGAAAGTTATTCTGATGAAGATGAAAAAAATGCAATTAACAAGGATAATACTGTTTATATGAATGTCAATTCAAAAGGTCAGAAGTATAGAGTTGCTGGTCAGATTAATATTCCTAAAATAGGGGTAAATTATCCAATTGTGTATGAAACATCAGAAGAATATTTGAAAATTGCTCCCACAAAATTATTTGGACCAGATATAAACGAACCAGGAAATGTTTGTATCGTTGGACATAACTATAAAAATGAACAATTTTTCAGTAGATTATCAGAATTAGAAAGTAACGATAAAATAAATTTATTAGATAATAAAGGAAAAAGAGTTAGTTATTTTGTATATGATAAATATGAAGTATCTGAAACAGACTTAAGTTGTACCAATCAGAATACGAATGGAGAAAGGGAAGTAACTTTGATTACTTGCACGAAAAAAAAGAGTAATAGATTAGTTGTAAAATGTAAAGCTATCAATTAATGGAATTAATATTTAAAATATCGTAGAGTTAAAGGTTAAGTTAAAAAAATAAAAAGTATTGCATTTTGGAAAAAATTGTGTTACAATATCCAAGTATTAAAAAGAGAGAAACCGTAGGGAGGAATATAAATGGAAATAGCAAAAGGAATACTAATTGTAATCTACTTTATAGTAGCGGTTGCATTAATCATTTTAGCGTTAATACAATCGAAAGAAGATGCAGGATTATCTTCTACTATAACAGGTTCATCAACTAATAACTTTTTTGAAAAAAACAAAGGAAGAACTAAAGAAGGAAAACAAAAAAGATGGACAGTTATATTAGCAGTAGTATTTGCAGTATTAACCATAGCATTAGGAATTGTATATATGGCATAGAAAAATAAAAAGGCGGTTTTTATCTAAAAAACTCGCTTTTTTTTGAATTTTGAGACAATGGGGACAGGTTTCATTTGTCTCAAAAATTATACCGAAAAATGTCGAAGAGAAAAATAATAAGAAAAAGACAAAAAATGACAAAAAACATGAGACAAATGAAACCTGTCCCCATTGTCTCAAAAAGAAAGGAATTTGTAAAGAATGGAAGAACAAGAGCTGAAAATTTTAGAATTTATGAAAGACAAAGATTATGTGCCGATGAAGGCAAAAGAAATTGCCATGATTATGAGAGTACCCAAAAAAGAATACAGAGATTTTTTAGAGGTGCTTGGCAATTTAGAGTTAAATTTTAAGATACAGAAGAACAGAAAAAGTAGATATCGACTAGTAGAAAAAACGTATTATGATGGTATTTACAGAAAAAATCAAAAGGGATTTGGTTTTGTAAGAATGGAAAACCAAGAAGATGAAATTTATATTGCCAAAGAGAATTCTTTGAATGCACTAAATGGTGATAGAGTGTTAATTGAAATTTTGGAAGAAGCCAATAAAGTCAAAAGTGCAGAAGCGAAAGTAGTCAAAATTTTAAAACATGAAAAAGATACTGTTGTAGGAATTTTCCAAAATAATAAAAATTTTGGATTTGTTGTTCCAGATGATAGAAGTTTTGGAACTGATATTTTTATTGCCAAAAAAGATATGGGAAAAGCAAGAAATAATCATAAAGTTTTAGTCAAGATAACCAAATATCCTGAAAACGGGAAAAAAGCAGAAGGAAAAGTCATCGAAGTGTTGGGAAATGTGAATGAAGCAGGTGTTGATATGCTATCTCTTATTAAAGAGCATAATTTACCATCTACTTTTCCAGAGCCAGTGGTACAAGAAGCAAAGAAATTTGATAACAAAGTAGATAAAAAAGACATTCCAAACAGAGTAGATTTCAGAGATAGAGAGATTTTTACAATTGATGGGGAAGATGCCAAAGATCTAGATGATGCGGTTCGTGTAGAAAAATTAGAAAATGGAAATTATAAATTGGAAGTTCATATAGCTGATGTTAGCTATTATGTAAGAGAAAATAGCTTATTGGACCAAGAGGCATTAGTAAGAGGGACAAGTGTTTATATGCTAGGTAGGGTTATTCCTATGCTTCCAAGAGAACTATCCAATGGAATTTGTAGTTTAAATGCTGGCGAAGATCGATTTACCTTATCTTGTATCATGGAGATTGATACCAAAGGAAATGTAGTAGCTTCTGAGATTGTAAAAGGCATCATTAATGTTACAGAAAGAATGAGTTACACGGATGTCCAAGCAATTATAGAAAATTCTAATTCAAAAACGACGAAAAGATATGAGCCATATATTTCTCATTTTAAAGTAATGGAAGAATTAGCACTTATTTTAAAAAATAAAAGAATGGAACAAGGATATCTAAACTTAGATATTCCAGAGAGTAAAATCGACTTAGATATGGATGGAAGAGTAACGAATATTGCAAAATATGAAACAACTTTTGCACATGAGATAATAGAACAATTCATGTTAACAGCCAATGAGACGATAGCAGAAAAATTCTTTTGGTTGGAAGCACCGTTTATTTATCGTGTGCATGAAGAACCAGATATGGAAAAGATACAAGAATTAAATAAATTTTTGTTTAATTTTGGTATGAAAATAAAAGCCAATAAAGATAACATCTATCCAAAGGAATTTGCCAAAGCACTAGAAGAAGTAAAAGGAAAAGAAGAAGAAAAAGTAGTGTCTAATTTAGTTTTAAGGACATTAAAAGTAGCTAGATATGAAGCGGAAAATAAGGGGCACTTTGGAATTGCTAGTAAATATTACTGTCATTTTACTTCACCGATCAGAAGATATCCAGATTTATTCATTCATCGAGTTATTTCAAAATATTTAGAGGACAACTATGATGTTTCAGAAAAGTGGATGGAAGAACATAAGACACAAGCAGATGAGAGAGCGAAACAATCTTCAGAAAGAGAAAAAATTGCTACCAAAGTAGAAAGAGAAGCAGAAGACTTGAAAAAGGCAGAATATATGGAAAAAAGAGTAGGAGAAGAATACGAGGGAATCGTATCATCTGTAACTTCTTTTGGCATATTTGTAGAATTAGAAAACACAGTAGAAGGTCTCATCCGATTTGAAGACTTAGGAGACGAATACTTTATCTATGATGAAGACAGAAAGAGACTAATTGGAGAAAGAACAAACAGAACCTATAAATTAGGAGACAAAATAAAAATAGAAGTCAAAAGTGCCAGCAAATTGCTAAGGCAAATCGATTTTAAGTTAGCCGTTTGAACGAAGTGAATTACGGATAACTTACGCAATCGACCAA
>CANOYI010000034.1 GCA_947571515.1 uncultured Clostridium sp.
AATCATATATTAAGCTTTCTCACAAGAAAACAAATAATAAGACTGACTAGTAACTGTAATTTTGATTGCCAATGCAAGAATACTTATTTTTGTGTAAGGCAGAAGATAGGGAGTGTAATACACTTCCCTATCTCCATTCATCAACAAATAATTAACTTTTATTTGCCTACAATTGTTTTCATACAACGGTAGACTTTGTCGCCCCATTGGTACTTATATAAAGTACCATCTTTGTGGTATCCTGGTATACAGTAGTTTTCATTAATGGCATAGATTGTTTTGCCATTATAATATTCACCACTGTTTTCGTTTAGATAATCCTTGTGCAGATGCTCTGCTGTCTGCTTAAGGCATTCCTTTTCAGATGAATAAGATCTTAAAATTTGTTTTCTAACAGTAACTGTTTTTCCTTTGATCTCTTTCTTTATTGTAACAACCTTCATCTGAGAAGTATAATTATTTGTTGATATTGCATCTTTACTGGAACCCCACCCACTTTCGAGGGCTATAATACCCATGAAAAATATTTCGTTAATTTGATATTTATGGGTAATGTCCCAAATAAACTCTGCGTTTCTTTTGAAAACACCTGTGTAATCATAGTCCATATTTTGGACTAATTTTACAAATTCCTCTTTGGATAAACCCGAAAGCTTCGAAATATCCATATCTAAATTAATCTTTTTTCTCACTTCTTTCAGAGACAAATATTTCTTTACAGCTTTTAGTTTTTTCCTTTTAATAACTATTGTAGACGCCTCAACATCTTCCCCCTTTCCTTCTACAATAGTCATTTGTTTAGGATTAGTAGTAATTACTGGTGCTTCTGTAGTAGCAGTTGGTTCTATTACGATTGAAATAGTCCGTAATGATACCATTTCTTTTTCTTCCGCAATAATACCTTCTGCACTACTAGTTTCAGCAATTACTTGGTTTGATAAAATAATTGCTATCGCAATTATAAGAATCATCAAGCCAATAGCCAATCCTTTTTTCACTTTGGTTGTCATGTAATACTCCTTTCTGTGTAGTTTCTTTTAAATTACAAAAGAAACTAAATTTGCAGTTTCGTAAATGTAGTATAACAGATTTCTAATAAAATGTCAAATTATGTAAATCTTTTATTTTGAAGTTCGTCGTTGAATTTAATTCAAAATGCACACTTGTGCTACTTCTATGCTCAATCTGAGATCAAATGCACAATTTTCTAAATTTTTGTATTTCCTTATTCTATAAATGCATAGGCTTCATTCACCTTATAATTTTGTAAAATATTCTTCTATAAAATATATTAGGAAAAGAGGAATCTCTAAAATAGAAATTCCTCTTCCTTTTGTATGGTTTTTGCTTCACGTTTCACCATTCTCTATAATATTTTTCAATATTATAGTCACTGTCGAGAATTGGCTCTGGCTCTATGTCAGTTCTTTCTCTTTTTTTAGCCTTAACCTTTAAAACTATTACTACTATAGCTGTTATCACGCATACAGCTACAGTTATAGCTATAATAGGTACAATCGGCCAATTAAATATAAAATGGCCTAATAGCACTAATAGAACTATTAATATAATTGGAATAGTTACCTCTACTCGCACATACGTCCATTCCCTGCTTCTTTCTTCCTTTTCCTGCTCTGCCACATAACGCCATGCAGCTATAAAAGCATTTATGGCAAAAATTGCCAATACTACAAAAGAAGCTGTATGCCAACTCTGCCACCATATTACTGCCTCTGCTACTATAATAACTAGTAGCCATATCACCATGCTCCGTCTACTTTTCATCATCATACATTTTTCCTCCTTTTTTTATGCTATTATATGATTGATGCTCCGCTAAATTTTTTTAGCTATACTATTATTATAGCAGATTTTTACCTATTTTTCAAGCTTTTTAACGATTTTTAATTTTTACCTTAATTTTATTTTAGTGTATAAAATATTTATAGGAAGTTATCCTATTCTTTCGATGTACTCACCATATTTTAATTAATTACCATACTAAAAAGATAGCATATATGCTATCTTTATTCATATCAAATTTTGATCTATCGACCATCATCATCTCTAAAAGCACTTTCATATGCTTGTTCTACTACATCATCTCTTATTTTATCCTCAGTCAATGTCGCATCCTTACTCATTTTCTTAAGAGTTTCATTTTTTAGCGTTTGTCTAAAATTCTCTTGTCTGCTTCTCATACTATCACTTGCTTTTGCTGACATTCCTTTACCTATTCTTACAGCTTCTGAAGTAGCAGCAATCCTTTTAACATTTTTTGTTTTACTAAAAGCAGCCTTCCAAAATGCTTTAAATTTGCCAACATTTTGAGTGTCTTGATAAAAATTCATTCTAGCACCAAATCTTTTAAATGGATTTTTATAATCCATTTTGTTGCTAACTTCTTCTACTATCTGTTCCCTAGTTCGGTCATTATTTAATACAGTTCTTGCTATTTCTGAAGGACTTTTCTCAGTTCCATCTTCATTATATGCAATACTTCTTATTTCTTCTTCTCTATCTAATGTTTTTATTGTTTTATCTATCTGTCTATTTTCAGCTTCTAAAGTAGCAATCTTAGTTGCCATCTTTTTTCTTGTTTTTACCATAGCGTTATAGCTACTTTTTAACGCTTTAGCCGTATTACTAGCTGCAGTAAGTCCAAAACGCTCCTTTATATTTTCTGGTATAGATTTATCAGCAGCAAGGGCATTTGCTATTTTATTAGATTTTTTTCCTAAATCATTTATTGTTGCAGTTGAAAATGTATCAATCAAACTAGGATTTGACTCAAAATTTTGAATTGAACTTACATCTACACCTCTTTGTTGTAGTTCTGATATTTTTGTTCTAATAGTTGATTTTGATGCACTAATTGTTTCTGCATCTGTACTACTGTCTAAATTTTCTAAAAACTCTTTTTCCTTCTGTATTTCTTTGATAATTTTTATAGCTTCGTCATTATTTTGTATTGGTTCGATATACATCATTTCTATATTTGTAATTACATTTGCTAATTCTTGAGTATTCGCCTTAACAGCCTCTATTTGAACTGCATTGTCATATTTCTGTTGTTCTTTATAACTTTTTAAATCTTCCTGATTAACACCTTTTTTACTTAAACTGTCAACAACAGCTTTTGTCTTTTCAAAAGGATCTTTTCCTGCTTTTATTTCCTTTTTTATTTTGTTTAATTCTATTCTCTCATCTTCATCTAATCCATTATTTGGCTTAATTTCTTCTGCTATTTTTTTAATTCTTTCTTGTAATTCCTCTAAAAGAACTTCATTTGTTATTCCATCTGAACTTTTATTAAGTTTTTTTGCTTCTTCTAATGCCTTCTGTACGTCTGTCATATCTCTATAATCAATTGCTTGATCTAATTTCTTTAAAACTCCCTCTAATCTCTCGTTTATCTTGTTTATGGATAATGCCATAATTTTCGTAATAGCATTTTATACTATTACTTTTCACCTCCTTTTATTTATAAAACATCCAATCTTGCTTTTATTTTTTCAGTTAATTCAATATATCTTAAAAGTTCCTCCTTAGATGCTTTTTGAATTTCCTCTTCTGTTAATTCCATATCTAACATTGCTAAACTTTCTATTAATTGTTCTTTTGCCTCTTGTATATCCATAAAATTCTCCTTTCTTCGCCTTTATTTAAACTTTCTATGTATTATTTTACCATAACACACATATTTTTGCAACAATTTTATGTAAATTGTTTGAGTTTTAATGAAAATTTAAAACAAATGTAATATTTGTAACATTTCTACAAAAACAAAAAATAAGCAAATACTATAAATATCTGCTCACTTTACTTCTAAATTGGTCAAACTTCTCTCTGCCAATTTTTGATATCGTTCTTTTTTATCTTTTATCCTTTTTCCTTCCCATTCAGGCAATATACCAAAATTAGCATTCATCGGTTGGAACTTAGCATTTGGAGTAGAAATATATTTCGCCAAAGCTCCTATTACCGTATATTCTGAAAAATGATGTCTTTTTGCTCCGAGCCTTTGAAGCAGTCATCTGCAATTGGGAGCTACTTTGTACCTCTAATTCATTCTCCAAACCACTTCTAAAGCCATATCTAAAATCATCACTAGCATTTAAACCAGCTACCAAACCAGAAGAAATAGACTCCACATATCCTTCTACACCTGTAATTTGTCCGGCAAAGTAAAGATTCGGTATACTTTTTAGTCGATAGGTCTCGTCTAGCAGTTGACTAGAATTAATATAAGTGTTTCTGTGCATAACACCATATTTTACAAACTCTACTTTTTGCAATCCTGGGATCATACGAAATACTCTTTTCTGTTCTCCATATTTTAAATTCGTCTGAAATCCAACCATATTGTAGAGACTTGCTTGTTTATCATCTTGTCTTAACTGCACCACAGCATATGGTCGCCTTGCTGTTCTTGGGTCATCAAATCCAACTGGTTTAAGTGGTCCAAATCGTAAGGTATCTCTTCCCCTTTTTGCCATAATTTCAATTGGCATACATCCTTCAAAAATTTCTCTTTTTTCAAAATCATGTAATGTTACTACTTCCGCTTCTACTAAAGCCTTCCAAAAATCCTCATATTCTTTTTGGCTCATAGGAAGGTTAATATAACTTTGTTCTTCCCTTTCTTGCTTTGCTAATCTTTGCTTCCACTGTTCCTCTGTCTCTTCCTTTTTCTTTTCTTGGCTATATCTGTCGCCATAAAAAGCAATAACAAAATCAATACTATTCTTTTGAAGAATTGGTGCTGCTGCATCATAAAAAGCCAATTTATCTTGCCCTGTCAATTCTTGAATTTGACTAGCTAATCCATCAGAAGTTAATGGTCCTGTGGCAATAATTACAATTCCATCTTTTATCATTTCTCTAATATCTGTAACTTCTTCTTTAATGATTTCAATATATGGATTTCCCTCTATCGCCTCTGTTACCTTCTGAGCAAAAACATCTCTATCTACTGCCAAAGCTTGCCCCGCTGGTACTTTTGTTTCATCTGCCATTCGAATTAGTAGAGAGTCCAATCTTCTTAATTCCTCTTTCAATAAGCCACAAGCATTTGTTAATAAATTCGATTTAAAGGAATTGCTACACACAATTTCTGCTAAATCGGAGTTACTATGGGCTGGCGAATATTTTTGTGGCTTCATCTCATATAACTTTACCTTTATCTTTTGTTTCGCAATCTGATAGGCAGCTTCACATCCTGCTAAGCCTCCTCCAATTATCGTAATATAATCTCTCATTTTCATTTCCCCTAATATTGTCTTATTTTTAAGACACAAGCGAGAAATAAAATATTTCCCGCCTGTTCAAACTTGTACCTCTTGCCCTTCTCCTCTACTTGTTCTCATCATTTGCACATTTTTGATTTCCTACTGTGCATGATGTCTTACATGCAGACTGACAAGAAGCCTGACACTTTCCACAACCGCCTTTTTTAGCAGTTGCACTCAAGTTCGCCTTATTGACGGTCTTGATGTGTTTCATAGTCTTTCCCTCCTCTTCATTAAAGAACGGCGATAGAATAAACTTTATCCTATCTGATGTTATATAAGGTGTCTACAATATCATAACACGTTTTTCATCAAACTTCAAATGGCAAATTTAAACCTGTCCCAAAAGACACCCAGATGGATAGTCCCAGAACACACCTAAGCAAATAAATTCATAATTTCTTCTTTTGACAGTTTATTGATAAAAGATGTTTTCGTACTTAGCATATTGTCTACTAGCTCAGCTTTTCTTTGTTGTAATTCATATATTTTTTCTTCGATTGAATTTTTGGTGATGAGTTTGTATACTTGGACATTGTTTTTCTGTCCAATTCGATAGGCTCTGTCAGTTGCTTGATTTTCAGTGGACAGATTCCACCATGGGTCGTAATGAATAACCATGTCTGCACCTGTTAAGTTTAGTCCTGTTCCTCCTGCTTTTAAGGATATTAAAAATACTTTGATTTCTGGGTTCTCGTTAAATTCATCTACTAGTTCTATTCTTTCATCTACCTTGGTACTACCAGTTAATTTGAAATACTTGATGTTTCTCTGTTTTAATTCTTTTTCTATCATTTCAAACATAGAGGTATAACCTGAAAATAGCAAAATTTTGTGACCACTATTGACGGCATTTTGAACAACTTCCATACATTGTTCTAATTTGCTACTTCCTTCTTGGTATCCTTCTATAAATAGTCCTGGATGACAACAAATCTGTCTTAATCTAGTTAGGGCTGCTAATATTTGCATTTGGCTTCTTTCATATCCATTTAGTTCGATCTCTTCTGCAAGTTCTTGTTTAGCTTGTGCTAGATAGCTTAAATAAATATTTTTTTGTTCTTCTCCCATTTCGTTGTTTAGCACAGTTATCGTTTTGTCTGGAAGTTCTGTTAATACTTCTTTTTTATTTCTTCTTAGAATAAATGGTTCAATTAGCATTCTTAATTTTGCCATGGTTTCTTGGTTTTCTTCTTTTACAATTGGTGTTTCATACATGGTTTTAAATTTCTTATAAGTAAATAAATAGCCTGGCATGATAAAGTCAAAGATAGACCATAGTTCTGCTAAGGAGTTTTCAATTGGTGTTCCTGTTAAGGCATAGCGAGTATCTGCTTTTATCTTTTTAATTGATTTGGCATTTTGCGTATTGCTGTTTTTTAGATATTGTGCCTCATCTGCTATGATATAACGGAAAGAATAATCTTTTTCTAAATATAACGCAATATCTCTTTTTAATAAGTCATAGGAAGTAATTACTAGATCATATTGGTCAATTTCCTCGATTTGTCTTTTTCTTTCTGATAAAGTCCCTCTGATTACTAGTGTTTTTAATTCCTTGGCAAATTTTTTTACTTCATTTTGCCAATTTAGTGTTAAAGAACTTGGCGAAACTACTAAACTCGCTCTCTTCCTATTTCTTTTGGGTAAAATCTTTTCACTTACATCAGCACGATTAGTGCTAATGGTATCTTCAATCGACTCTTGTCCTGGAATGACATTTTTATCTTCTTGTTCATTTTGAATATAATCAACAATAACAGATAACATTTGAATGGTCTTTCCGAAGTCCCATATCATCTGCTAAAATTCCTCCAAATCCATAATGATCTAATATTTTTAACCATTTAAAACCTGTTCTCTGGTAATATCTTAAAACAGTAGTTAAATTTTCAGGTACTTTCATTTCCGCTTCTAGTTGTTCCTTATTCAGTTCATTTACCACTTCTTTGTATTTCGCATTTTTGGTAATTTCCGTCCCTTTCATTCCTTTCAGCAATTGATTTAAATACAAACTTCTATGAACTGGTAATCTTACTTCTCCACTTTCCAACTCTTTATAATTAATATCCATCCCTGTTACTAATTGATCGAGAAATTCAACCTCTTTATTTTCTTCTAACTTAACAAAGCTTCCATCTTTTAATCTATGATATTTTTTCTTCAAAGCATATTTAGACATGATCTCTTCTAGCTCTTTTACATCAATGTCCATATGGTTGATATCAATTGTCAATAAATTATTTTCTACTTTTACTCCTAGGCTACCGATTTTCGGTTGTCTGATTTGTTTTGCTTTGAATTTTTCAGTCGCAAGGATTTCGAACCTCTGCATATAAGAATTAATATCTCCTGTTAAAAATTCATAAATTTTATCATTGTCAGGTAAAATAAATCTCAAATTTTTGCTATCAAACATAAAGCCTGTTTTTCGAAATATATTTAATGCTTTTGTTTCTTGAATCATATTCCTTGGAAAATTTAATCTCAAACTTTCATCTAAAGGATTGAATTCATTTTCTTCATAAACAAATTTTACTTCTGCTATTAAAAAATCATTTTTATCAAAATCTAAATATACCTTTACTTGTAATTCTTTTGGCTTATAGGCTTTAATTTCTTCTTCTGGTATATTTTCCATAACAATAGCATTTCTTACTCTTGGAATAATGATAGAAAATAACTGTGTCAATTCTTCTTTTCCTAACAATACTTCTGTCATATAATTTTGTCTAAATAATTCTAATAACTTCAAATTCGTGTTTTCAAATTCTTTGGTACAACGGTACAATTTTTTTTGGTCTAAGACATATTTATATTTTTTGCCTTTTATAATGGTCACCTTATAAATTTCTATATTTGGTATAATAATATATTGCTCCTCATTATTTACCTTCTTAAGCTTAAATTCTATTTTAGGTTCTTGTTCTGTGAATTCAATTTCCTCTGTATGATAATCTTTTTGAAAGTTGACTTTCTTCCCCTTTAATAAATCGAATAACTCATCAATTCCACTGTTTCCTAAAATGATATTGGTATCACTTAGGGCTTTTCCATAATATCGATAATTGCTATTGGAATTGGAATTTGCATATTTGATGATTTCAGCATATCGCAAAATGAAATCTAACAGTGATTTGCTTCCTTCTTCAAACATTTCTTTTGTATGAATAAATTCCAATTTTTCTCCGTATTTGTATAATTCTTTTTCTAAGAACCTTGTATAAAACTCAGATAAGTCCTTAATTTTATACATTTTATTGACACCAATTTTAAATTCGACCTTCATATCTCCTGAAAATTTATCATAGACAATCTTAGGTTCTATCTTGATTGTTCCTTTGTTTTTTAAGGTTATTTCTTCATCATAGTTGATTTCTTCTATCTCTTCGTTGTAAAAGGTATTGACTATTTGTCTGAAATTTCTGTAATTGCTTTCTTTGCCTTTCTTTTTTTTATCTATATTTTTAAAATTTTGTTGATTTTCTGGCATGATTTTTCTCCTTTACTTGGCAAATTATTATATACTACATAGAAAAAAAAATCAAGCACTTTTGTTTCTAGTTTCGACTTTTATCTCTTTACTTTTTATGTATACCGTGATATAATTTAAAAAATTAAGTAACACTTTAATCCCGTATTTATATATTAAAAGGAGGACTGAGAAATGATACGAAAAAAAGCAGATACATGTTATAGACAACATGGATGGCAACGGAAAACAAACCGAAAAAATCGATACAGACATTTTATACAGCGTGAGTTCCAACCAATGGAAACAAGACGCCTTGTAAAATTGAGGAAAGAGCTTAAAAAGCTCAGTAATTTCTCAAATAGTGAACCTAGAAAAATAATTGCATGGAATCTTGAATTCTTTGATATCATATCAAGATTTCAGGATGATGGTTATTTGAAATATCAACCACCTGAGAAGAAGCACATATGTAAACTTTTTAATTCACTCATCGCCCAATGTGGGCATCAAACTGATTGGAATCACTCAAAAAAAGGAGAAAAAATTACAAATCAGAACATTGTATATGGTGGCATATTAAATTTACCTATGAAACCAGCTATTTACTGGTTAAACCTTCCGAAAAGTTGCAAAATAGAATGTAATGTGTATCCTATGTTTTCAGATATAACAAAGAGTAGTACTACAGCTACGAAAAATTTCTGGATTACAGAGCTCTTAGCTAACTCTGCAGTTAAGAACTTTACGAGAGAAAACATAAAAAAACTTCTTTGTTGTATTGAAGAACTGCTTTAATTTCTGTACTTTATTCGGCATTTTCAAATGAAGTACAGAAAAGAACCTCTCAAGCATTTTATGTTTGAGAGGTTTTCTATTTTTATCTATTGTGATTTGTCCTTATTATTCTTTGCACACAACAATCTTATTATACAACATTTTTAAAATTTATGCTAATAACAATTGCCTTGGAATTTTTTATTTTCTCTTTTCTTTTTTAATAGTTTATAGTAAAATAATAACAACTTATATAAAAACACATAGAATAATAATAAATCTTTATATCTTAATATGATATAAATCTATCTGGAGGTAATATTTTGAAAAAATTCAAACTTGCTATTGTTGGAGCAACAGGACTTGTTGGTAGATCTGTTATCCAAGTGTTAGAAGAAAAAAATTTACCAATTGAAACTTATTCGCTATTTGCATCTCAAAAATCTGCTGGAACGAGTTTTAATATTCATGGAACAGATTATATAGTAGAAGAATTAACAGAAAACTCATTTGATGCTGGTTTTGATTTTGCTATTTTTTCAGCTGGAGGAGAGACTTCTAAAAAATATGCACCTATCGCTGCACAAAAAGGATGTATTGTAGTCGATAATAGTAGTTATTTTCGTATGCATGAGGATGTGCCTTTAGTCGTTCCTGAAGTTAATTTAGAAGATGCCTATCATCATCATGGAATTATCGCTAATCCAAATTGTTCTACTATCCAAGCTATGCTACCCTTAAAAGCATTAGACAAAAAATATCACATCAAAAGAGTGGTTTACTCTACTTATCAAGCTGTTTCTGGTGCTGGAAAAGACGCCTTATGTGATTTAGAAAATACAGACAATTCACAACCGTTAAAAAAATTTCCTTATCCTATCTACAATAACTGTTTACCACATATTGATGTTTTTATGGAAAATGGTTATTCAAAAGAAGAATTAAAAATGATAAATGAAACTAGAAAAATTTTACACAGACCTGATTTAAAAGTGACAGCAACAACAGTTAGAGTTCCTGTCCAAAATTCTCATTCTGAATCTATTAATGTAGAATTTGAAAAAGATTTTGAAATGGAAGATTTAGTTACTACTTTAAAGAATTTTCCTAATATCATTGTAGAAGATGACCTTTCTTCTAATCTATATCCTATGGCTATTACCGCTACTGGTCATGATGAAGTATTTGTGGGAAGAATTCGCCGTGACGAAAGCATTGCATCTGGCGTTAATCTTTGGGTAGTTGCTGATAACATTCGTAAAGGTGCTGCTACTAATGCTATACAAATTGTAGAAAAATTAATAGAAAAACAAATTTAACCAAAAAGCAACAAGTAGTAAAAATAAATGTTAATCTGTCAAGCTAATTCTTATAGTAATTGTAATGAAATATTTTAGGCACCTCTCAAATCGAGTTTGAGATTCTCCTAAAATATTTCATAACAGTTACTAATTACGAATTACTTTCCATCATAACATTTATTTTTACTACTTGTTGCTTTTTATCTTCGTTTTATTTTCTACTAATTTCATTAATCATTGATTAATCTTTGATGTAATTCAGCCAACATATCATTTTCTATTTCTTTAACCAAAATTTCAATTTTAGCCTGTGTTAGATTAACATCCAATATCTCAATTTGGTATCTTTTTAATATCTTCATTACTTCATCTAATACCTGTCTATCTTGTGTAATCCCATAGCCAACAATACTAAGTTTTACCAATTCCTCTTGTGTAATCTCATAAGTTGGGTAGTTCTTCTCCAATAACTCTTGTACTTTATTTTGTTCTTCCTTTTTGATTCTAAATTGTAAACAATATTCTATTTTTCGAAAAGCCTCAACAATAACATTATTTTGTAATAAACTTTCATAAACATCATACACTTCTTCTTTTCTAATTGGTTCTTCTCTTTCCATTCGAATTATTACCAATTTATCATTTTTTACAATGCTCTTTATTTCAGAAGTTTCAATTTGCTGACAAATCTTTGTGCCACCCTCATTAGAAAAAGTTGACTTTGAAACAATATCACAATCGAATTTCTTTCCCATTTGAATGCATCGATTATGCAATACTTTAGCACCGGCTATCAGCCACTTCCTGCATTTCATCAAAAGAAATTTCATCTAATCTCTTTGCGACTGTAATCATATTCGGGTCAGCAGAATAAATGCCATCTACATCAGAAAAAATATAACATTTATCTGCATTAAGAGCTACTTGCAATGCTACTGCTGTCGTATCAGATCCTCCTCTTCCTAGAGTCGTAATATCCTGTTGTTTATCTATCCCTTGAAAACCTGTTACAACTACAATCTTTCCTTTTTCTAGTTCTTTTTCTATTCGATCTGTGCAAATTTGCTCAACCTTTGCACTTGCATGAATAGAATTCGTCATAATTCCTGCTTGCCATCCTGTTAAAGAAATAGTTGGGTATCCCATTCGATTTAGTAATATGCTTAATTTTGATGCTGTTATTTGTTCTCCCGTTGATAGCAACATATCCATTTCTCTTTCTTCTGGAATTGCTGATAATTCTTGTGCTTCCTTAATTAATTGGTTCGTTGTTTTTCCTTGAGCTGATACTACAACAACTACGTTTTTTGCTTTTTCTTTTAAGTTAATAACTTTTTCTGCAACAACATTTAATTTGATATTATCTGCTACAGAAGTCCCTCCAAATTTTAATACCACTGTGTTCATTTTCGTCACACCTTTATTTTTCACGAAACTTCATCTAATTTTAAATAAAGTTATCCTTCTATGCTGTTATTATAGTATATATACCTTTAAGTTGCAAGTCATTTATAACAATGTCCATTCTATTTTTTGCCCATAAATATCCATTTACCAACAAACCTCTTAAACACAAACATGCTTAAGAGGTTTTATTTTACATGATACTCAATACCAGTTTTTTTTTTACTATTTTTTAAATCTTCATAATATTGTGCAATTAAATCGTCTAATTCCACACTTAATTGATAGGTAATGCTATAATCATCGCCTTGTTCAATGCTTCTATTTAATTTGTCCCTTAATTTACAAATTTCATCATTTAACATATTTATTTCTCCTTTTTTACTCATTTATCCTTCGTATAATTATAAATTATCACATCATTACTCTCAAGTCAAGTATTTTCAAGGTTTTTTGCCAACTTTCGTGCGTGTTTTTTTATCCTTTTTCGACATATTTAGACAATAAAAAACAGCGTTTCTATTTTTTTATTAAAAACACCGTTTTTACTACATTTTCTCATTTCAATTTTTTACAATAGAAAGAACCATTTTGTCTTCTTTAAAGACATCTTTTAATATTTGCTCCAAATATTCTACAGTAACTCCTTCTATCTCCTCTAAATAGTCAAAACTATTAATTCCTTTAAAATGATCTGACAAAAACATCTTTGCCATATCTGCTACATCATTATATTCTTTCATATAACCACCATAAATCATTTTTTTCATGCGGTTAAAATCTTCTTTATTAATTCCTTCTGTTTTTAATCTATTTACTTCCTCTTTGAATTTCTGATACACCTTTTCTGGATCATTAGATTGCCCATCAATTAAAATATGTGCATACATTTTAGTAAATTCATATTCTAAGCCAGGCTGTGCAAAAATGATACCTTCATTGTAAAGCTCTTTGTATAAATTGGAACTTCTACCAATGATTAGATTTAATAAAATCTCAATCGCAATATGTTTTTTTACATCGCATTCACTAGAATCCTTAATCCCTATAGTGTATAAGGCTTGACTAACTTCTAATTTCTGCTCGATTTTTTCTTGTACAATCTCGTCTGGTTCTTCTGGATAAATTCTTTTTATTTCTCCACTTGGCTTGGTATCGATTAATCTCTTCTTTACTTCTTCTATCATGTTTTCCGGTTCAAAATCTCCACATAATACCATTGTCATATTAGATGGATTATAAAAAGTATGATAACATTTATATAAGATATCTTTGTCGATTTTGCTAATCGTCTCAATCGTTCCTACAATATCAATTTTAACAGGATTATTATGATACATTGCTTGTATGGCATTTAAGTATACTCGCCATTCTGGATAATCATCATACATCATAATCTCTTGTCCAATAATTCCTTTTTCCTTTTCAACATTTTCATCTGTAAAATAAGGATGTTGCACATAGTCCATTAATTCATCCATCGCTTCATAGAAATTGTCGGTACATTCAAATAGATAAGCTGTATGGTCATTTGTTGTATAGGCATTAGCTTCTACTCCCAATGCTGTTAGCACATCTAGGCTATTCGTTCCATTTTCTTGTTCAAACATTTTATGCTCTAAAAAATGGGCAACACCATTTGGAACGGTTGTGACTTCATCTTCTCCTGGTACTACAAAACTACTTTCATTGGAACCATAATGTGTTCCCCATATCATATATTTTTTTTGCATACCTTTTTTGGGAATTATCATTACTGTCAAGCCATTTTCTAATTTCTCTCTATATACTTTTTCTTTTACTTTTAAATTCTCAATAACTTGCACTTTTTCTCCTCCTTTTGGCTGATACTGTTAAAGTTTACTTGTTACAGTATCTGTATATAACTAAATTGCTACAATTTAGTTGTATTCTTTAATCTATATTATTAAGCTTTTTGATAATTAGTCTCTTAAAAAATAAACTGTATCTATAGCAACATTTTCCGCAATATGAACAACATTTTCTATTTTTACTTGTTCAATCTTATCCATATACTCTTGAACAGAAATATAACTTTCAGATAATTCTTGTCCAAAATAATAAGTAATTCCTGTATCTTGTTCATCGTCTATCGTCTTAATTGCTGCTATCATTCCTTTTTTAGCATTTTGAAGATCCTCTTCGGTAAAATCTCCCCTTTTCATATCCTCTATCTGTTGTCTAATAAGTTCCAATGCTTTTTCATAATTTCCTATTTCAATTCCACAATTCACAAAAATATTGTTTTTATATCTTAGGTAAGTAGAGCTTGCCACATAAGCCAAATGTGCTTTTTCTCTGACATTTTGGAACATTTTAGAATTCGCACTTCCTCCTAAAATACTATTATAAATTAAAGCATCATATCGTAAATCTTCCTTGTCTAAACGCACATCTAGTCCTAATATTAATTTCCCTTGCGTTACTTCCATAGACTCTGTTATCACATTTTCTTGCTCAGGAAGATTTTTATTTAATTCCTTTGGAACAACATACTTAGGCGTTCTTTCTTTTAATTTTTCTATATTTTCATTAGTTGTAACTAGCTGATTGATATCATCTTCTATCATACCAGATACAAAAATGTCAATTTTACAAGTATTGATTAACTCTTGATAATATTCATACAAGCTTTTCCCGTCTATGCTTTCTAAATCTTCTACATACCCAAATTTATATAATCCAAAGGGTTCATTCTTATACATTTCCTCAATACAACGATCTAATGCATATCTTGCCTTATTGTCAATTTTACCTTCAATTCTTTGCTTGATATTGTTTTTTTCTTGTTCTACATACTCTGGTTTGAAACTTTCATTTTCAATATAAGGATTAAATACTATCTCTAATAACTTTTCCATAGAAGTTTTCAACATATCTTCCCCTTTTTGTGGTAAAAAGTTATCATTCACTGTTTCTAAATAGAACTTCAAAACTTGATTATCTCCCGTCTTATCTAGTCCACAATCAAAGCTAGCCCCATACATTTCCTCCATTTGCTTACTAATTTCTTCTTGTGAAGGCATCGTTTTAGAACCTCTTCTCAAAACAGCTGAAATAACAGCATTTTTCGTTACATCTTCTCGATTTAATTTTGTCGTTATAAAAATAGATATCAAATTTGTTTTAAACTTGTCTGTGTTTATGGTATGAAGTTTAATTCCTTTCTTTAATTCTGTTTGCTTATATTCCATCTCTTTTCCTCCTTTGATTTAGTATACTACTTTTTTTCTTTATTATACTTTAAAACTGATTTTAGAAATGGAGAACCATGATTTTGGGGACGGAGGAAAAAATCATGATGTATTTTTTCTTTACTCTAAATATTTTATTAATCTACACCATGATTTTTTCCTCCGTCCCCAAAATCATGGTTCTCCGTTCCTAAATCATGAAACAAAAATTGGAAGTTTTAAGTATTTTTCTTTACACCATCAACTTCCAATCCATTTTTTAAAATTTTCTTTTTCTTGCTGCCTCTGATTTTTTCTTCCTCTTTACGCTAGGTTTTTCATAATGCTCTCTTTTACGTACTTCCTGAAGCACTCCATTTCTTGCACATTGTCTTTTAAATCTTTTTAATGCATCTTCTATATTACCATTATTAACTTTTATCTCTGACATTTTATATTCCCCTCCTTCCGGTCATACGAAAACTGTATGTGGGATAACCCTTCTAACGATATTTATTATACATGAAAGCATAAGACTTGTCAATAGTTAGAATTCAAATAATACAGCTTTCTTCTCCTTTAGCAATTTTTTGATATCTATAATTATTGGGTTACTCTAACCTAGACATAATTTAATTTCTATTTTCTTGTCCTCATTTCATCCCAGAACCAGTGGGAACATTGCTCACAGCAATTTATTTAGAAAACAATCCACCAATCCAATTAAATAGTGGATTTTCAAATAAAAGCTCCCTCATCCAACCATTTGTAAATGGAATAAACCATAAGATAACACCAATCAAAATAACTATTATAATTGTAAGTACAATAGCAAAAACATCTTGTCTTGTAACCTCCTTTACTTCTTTTCTCTTCTCTTTGCTTTTTGCTAAATCTTGTATCAATTGTTTCATTAACTGTAAAATAGAATCAAAACTACCTACTTGTGGCTTATATTCTTTTTTCTGTAAAGGATTCTTTTTTTCTCGTCTTGTTAAATTATCACGATTCGTTTTTGTTTCTTCTCTATTTCTTTGTATTTGATAATTATTTTTTCTGTACATTATTTCTTTTTTTTCTAGTTCGGTATCATACTGTTCTCTTAAAAATTCATCCGACAAAATCTTATAAGCTTCATTGATTTCTTTTGTTTTTATTTCTGCATATTGCTGTTTTTCTCCACTATATAAATCTGGATGATATTTTCTTACTAATACTCTATAAGCTTTTTCTATTACTTC
>CANOYI010000035.1 GCA_947571515.1 uncultured Clostridium sp.
GCTGTTGTTGTTGTTTTTCCTACTCCACCTTTTCCTGATGTGATTACGATTACTTCTCCCATAATTAATATCATCCTTTCTTGAGGTACAAATTTAGTTTGCTTTCAAACTATTGTTTTTATCACTTTTTTCATATATTCAAACATCTATATCATATAACGAAAATGGCAAAAAGTCAATGAATTATAACAAAAATATTACTAAAATATTACAAAATTATTACAATAGCATAAAAAGTTTATCTATTTTCATTAATATAAAACACAACGAAATCCCAAAGAATAATTGGCATCTGAGCTAACATCGTTAAACCTTTGTGAAGCTGGATAAGTATTTCCATTATCATGGCTACTTCCACTTCGTACAGCACATGGTTTACTTGTATCATTTGTTCCTTCCAAAGTCCATTCCCATACATTTCCTGCCAAATCATAAATATTTAGTGCACTATTTCGATTGGTTGCCCCTGTTGTCAATAGCACATCAGATGAAGCTACTTTAGAGTAATTACGGTCAATCGTTGTCCAATTCATTGTTGTTGATGAAGAAGTTGCATATTGTACCTTTTTTCTTGAAATATCAAATGCACTATTTAAGTAATTTCCCCAAATCGTTGAATTTGCTTTTAATTCACTTTGCGTCTTATTTGCTTTGGTTTCAATATCTTTTAAAGCTAAATCCCATTGAATTCCAAACATTAGGCTACTTGTTCTTCCTTCTGTCGCCAAACTTTTTGCTAAAGTTTGAGCCTCTTCACATGTTATATAATTATATGGATAAGCATCTGACTGGATAATTGGTGTTGCTTTTTCAGCAGAACTTGACGTTCTTGCAGTAGCTGTTCCTACTTCATATCTTCCAATATAAAATCCGCCTTTTTCATAAACACTTTTTAACATATTCTTTTTCCAATTATTATATTCATTGCTACTCTCAAATCCATGTTGCTCTTTTGCATGCCAAGTATCTGTACAATTACTATCTCGATAATTACTAGCATAACCCTGCATATCTTTTTCTATCTTTTCATAATCTTCACTTGTTTCAGCTGTTGTATAAATTGATTTTGGTACTTCAATCCATACCCATTCATTTTGATTACTATCCTTTACTACTAATCCTTGATTAATCGTATCTTCCCCTGGTATCTCTGACACACTAAATCCTTGTGGAATATATGCTGTATCTCCATTTTTATCTTTGTAAATTCCCTCTTTATCATAAACTGGTGACCAATTTTCCAATGTTAGATATATCACTTTATGATTGCTTATACTTCTAGTAGCATATTCTTGAGAATTATTAATACTTTTATAATATCCTTGATAGGCATTAGCACTTGTAATAAACTCTTCTTCCTCACTAGCATCTATCTCTACATCATTAGGAACTTCTGATATTTTTTCTTCTTGCTGTACCCATTCATATTCTTGTGTATCATCATTACTTTTTATCCTAATTCCCTCTTCTTTTGTACCACGCACATAATAAAATCCATCTGGAATTTTTACACCTTCCACATATCTTAAATTCACGGGAACGGTATCAATGTTCTCAGATGTGTAATCTGTGTAAAAAGTGTCACCATTTACTGTGATACCTGCTACATAAAACACATTATGGCTTGTCTCATTAATAATGTATAGATCCGTATAACTATCAGCATTTTCTGGGTCTGCTTTTACTTTTTCAAAATCTTTTCCATTATTTAAGGTTAAATTTTCAATGGCTGATAAATCAATAACTAAAAAATCTCCTGTATCTACGACCTCACTAATAACTCCTGCTTTTTTCATAGGTTCGATATTGGTATAGTTTATAGTAGCGGGAATTTTTCCATTTTGTGTATAGTAAGTAGAAACTTTCTCTCTTAAAATATCAATATCATTTTGCATCTTTGTTAAATTTCCTAATTTAAGATCATCTTTTACATTATAAATGATAATATTAGCAAGTATCATCATTACCATTATGGTAATTACTAATGAAATTAAAGAAATTCCTCTGTCACTTTTTATTTTATTACTCGTCATTTGCACCTTCTCCTTTTTTTATCTTTAGTTCTAGTTTACTATTTATTTCATTCAATTTCAATACTTTTCTCTATTCATATCTTAATTTTTTATGAATTGTATTCCTTTGTTAAACTTTTTGTTATATAATGAAGAAAGAAGAGAGGTATTTATGAAATTATTTAAAAAGTTATTTATTATCTTATTCATCATTTTAGTACTGATTGCTAGTTTTGGATTTATAATTGGATTTGTTTATTACTCTAGCTCTCTAAAAGAAAAGCCTTTAATCACTAGAGTAGAAGATGTAACCAGTCAAGAACATTACACTTCTTTTGACCAATTACCAAAAAATTATATCAATGCTGTTATTGCTACTGAAGACCATAGGTACTATAATCATGGTGCTATTGATCCAATTGGAATTGCTCGTGCCTTTTACACCAATATTCGAGATGGCGAGTTTGATGAAGGCGGAAGTACCATTACACAACAAGTTGCTAAAAATGTTGTTTTTCATCAAGATAAAAATATAGTTCGAAAACTAGGCGAAATTTTTGCCGCCTATGATTTAGAAAAAAATTATAGTAAAGATGAGATTTTTGCTCTATATGTCAATTCTTCTTACTTTGGTGATGGTTATTATTGTATTTATGATGCCAGCATGGGTTATTACAAAAAAGAACCAAAGGATTTAACTTTATCAGAAGCTAGTATGTTAGCTGGTGTTCCAAATGCTCCTTCTGTATATGCGCCAACTGTCAATCCTGATTTGGCAAAAAAACGCCAGAAACATGTTTTAAATAGAATGGTGCAATATGGCTATATTACACAAGAAGAAGCTAATAGTGTTTAACATGATTTTGGGGACGGAGGAAAAAATCATGATGTAATTTAAATAAATCATGATTTTTTTCCTCTATACCTAAAGGTATTACTTATCTATAAGCTCGCTTAACGCTCGCACAGCTAAGGGCATCCCCAAAATCATCATTTTTTTTTATTTTCTTCATATATTTAAACTACAGGTGATATTATGAAAGTCATTATTTTAAACAAAAAAACCCTATTTTCTATTTGTCTTTTCGCTATTTTCTTTTCCTCTTTATTTTTTTATTTTAGTAATCCTTTCTCATTTGCCATTGAGCTAACTACCAATAGTGTAATAGATGAAACTCTGCAAGAAAAAATTAGTACTTTAACCAAAAAAGAAGAAAAAATAGCCTATCTCACTTTTGACGATGGTCCAACCTTAAAAGCTACTGGCAAGATATTGGACATTCTAAAAGCAGAAGATGTAAAAGCTACTTTTTTTGTCGTTGGAAAACATGTGAAAGAACATCCTGAATTAGCAAAAAGAGCTTATGAAGAAGGACATTACCTTGCAAATCATGGCTATCATCATAACAATAGCAAATTATATAAAAGCTCTGATAGTTTCATTTCTGAAATAAAAGATACTGACAATGAAATTGGAAAAGCGATTGGTACTGAAAATTATTGTTCTCATGTATTTCGTTTTCCCAATGGTTATATGTCCTCTCATTATAAAGCAAAGAAAAAAGAAGCAACTAAGCTTCTTTCTGAAATGAATTATACTTACATTGATTGGAATTGCCTAAATAATGATTCTGTTAAAAAATATAGCAATAGTCAGTTATTAAAAAATTTGAAAAAGTCTGCTAAAAATAAAGGAACTCTAGTCATTTTAATGCATGATACCTCTGATGTGAATGATACCCCTTCTATTTTAAAAGATTCAATTGATTACCTAAAAGAACAAGGTTATGAGTTTAGGAATTTTTATGATTTACTGTAATTTCATTGACTTGGATTGTTTTCTGATGTATAATATTTACATAATTTTTTAAGGAGGAATCAATATGGAAAAACAGGAAATTATAATAACTCATGCTGCTTCAAATGAAAATGAAATTATCTTTTATTTAAACAGTCGGTCTAACTCTTACGTAAAGGGTACTTATATAAATGAAGGAAAATCTATATATATATCTATAGAAGACGAGAAAGAGGACTTATCTAATGAAAAATCTAGCAAATTTTCTAACGTCATATTATCAATAATATTGACTGCAATATTTTTTCTTATAAACGCTTTTTTCTTTCTTGTTTTTCTTGGTAAATCTATACATTTTTGTTTAGCATTTATACTTAGTACTCCTATTCCTTTATTAATTATCCTTTGTGAATACGAAGTATCGGACTTTCGTTTCTATCCTTTTAAGAGCAAAATGAACCATGCAACTGAGCATATGATAATTAATTTTATTAATAATTACCAAAGATTACCTATTTGTATGGAAGAATTACAGAAAAGTAGTCGATTTCATAAGAAATGCGGAACTCTCACAAAATTCAAAGATTTTTTACATTTTATACATTTTTCTAACTATCTATATGTTTCTATATTGGTTTATGCTATTCTTGTATTTACCAATAAAGGTATTTCTTTACAAGAGAAAGTATTCACAAGCATAATACTAGTTGTTATCATTATTTTGTTAAGATTATTGTTAGAAAAAAAATCATATTTGCTTAATTTTTTGCTTCAACTTTCTAACACCACTTCACATGTAGATAATGACTCTTTGTATTTAGCTTATTTTGTAGCTCGGGAATGGATAGCAAGGGATTATTCGGAATATCTTACTGAACAATGGATGCAAAATAGTGAATTTCTTGATGATGTTTCAAAAATTCACTCCATTGATTCTCAAGAAGCTAGTAACATATAGCTTTTCATCTTATAAAAGGCAGCTCACACATATGTGTGAGCTGTCTTTTATAAGATGAAAAGATGGTGGCGAGTTTGTGCCTGTCCCAAACTCGCCATTCCTTTTTTACAAAACAACCTCTATTTCATAAACATTCCTACTACCGTCTAATTTAATAAAGTTGTCTACTTCATTACCATTCAAAAGAACCTTGCTAACACCAGACTCAAAAACATTTTTGCTATTTGGATTTTTAACCATAATATTATACATACTTTCCTTCCATTGATACTTGATTTGATACTCTTTCCAGTCTTTCGGAATGCATGGTTCGAGCTTCAAATAGCCTTCTTCAATTTTAAGACCTAGTAAATTTTCAATTCCTGCCTTGTAATACCAACTTGCAGAACCAGTATACCAGGTCCAGCCTCCTCGACCAGCTAGATTTCCTGTTCCATAAATATCAGCTGGTATGACATAAGGTTCTACTTTATATTTGCTACTAGCCTCTTTGGTTCTAGCATGTTCAATTGGATTAATCATACGATATAACTCTAAAGCTTTATCACCAAATCCTAGCATTGCTTCTGCAATAATGACCCATACAGAGCTGTGAGTATATTGTCCACCATTTTCTCTAACACCTGGCAAATATGCCTTGATATAGCCTGGTTCCAGTTTTCCTTTTTCAAAAGGAGGATCTAATAATTTGATAATGCCATTTTCTCTATCAATTAAATGATTTTCTAAACTTTCCATTGAAATATATTTTTTGTCATTATCTCCCGCCTTTGAAATAACACTCCAACTCTGGGCAATACTATCAATTCGGCATTCCTCATTTTCCATACTACCTAACACATTTCCGTCATCCATAAAGGCTCTTCTATACCATCTTCCATCCCATCCATTTGTATTTAATGCTCTCTTTAGATTGTTTCTTACTTCTTCATACTTCTGTGCTAATGTTTCATCTTCTTTTTCTCGGCAAAAGGCTATAAAATGTTCTAAAATTAAACTTAAGAAAAATCCTAACCAGACACTTTCCCCTTTTCCTTTATTTCCTACCGTACTAAATCCATCATTCCAGTCTCCTGAGCCAATTTTTGGAAGACCATTTTCACCAAAATTCAAACTTTTTTCAATGGCTTTGACGCAATGTTCATAAATGCTTCCTTCTTGCTTGCTTGGCAAATATTTTTCATATCGCTCATCTTGTCCATCCTCTAATACAGCACCTTCTAAATAGGGTGTTTTCATTTCTAAAATGCTTTTATCACCTGTAAAATCAATATATTCAATCACTAAATAAGCAAGCCACAATAAGTCATCTGAAAATCTGGTTCGAATTCCTCTTTGATTTTGGTCATGCCACCAATGTTGTACATCTCCTTCTATAAATTGATGTTTACTATGTTTGATAATCTGTTGTTTTAAAAGTTCTGGCTCTAAATATTTTAGCCCTATGGTGTCTTGTAATTGATCACGAAAGCCATAGGCCCCACCAGATTGATAATATCCTGTTTTTCCTATTAATCTACTATTGATAATTTGATAAGCTACCCAACCATTTAGTAAAATATTCACAGACTCTAGAGGAGTGTATACTTGTAATCTACCTAAAAATTGTTTCCAGAAGTTCTTGATTTCATTTAATTCTTCCTTGCAATTTGTTATTTTTTGATATTTATATGCCATATTTTTACAATCGATTCTGTCTTCTTCTGCTCCTAAAATAAGAGAAATCTCCTTGTTTTCAAAACTTTCTAAATCAATCTCAATTTCGTAAACCATACATGGCTTTTTTCCTAGTGCATCTTGATTATTTAATGCCACCTTTTTTAAAGCTTGTGGCTCTTGAATTCCCCCTTCTCCTAAAAAGAAATTTTTATCTCCTGTATAAGTTCTAATCTTCTCACTAGAAGAAATATAGATTCTTGTTTTTTCCATATCTTCTCGATATAAATTTCTTGCTTCTATTAGATTACTATTGGCATCAAAATCTAAATGAATATAGCCATTTGATTTGATTTCGTCTTCCCCAATGACTGGTTTGATATAATAATACAATTTTAATTTTTTTCGATTTGGTGTTGTATTTTTTAAAGTTAAAATCCCAATTTTACAACTATCTTCTTTTGGTACAAAAGTCTCCAACTCTTGCTCAATCCCATCACTTTTATGAATATATTTGCAATAACCAAATCCATAAATAACATTATAATTTCTGTCATCTGGCATCGGATTTAATCCTAATGACCAGGTCTTCTGGTTTTTTTGGTCTTTCAAATAAATAATTTCAGATGGGATATCATAACAAGGAGCATTTTCCCAGCTAGATACTCGATTTAGCCTACAATTTTGAAACCAAGTATAACCTCCCATGTTTTCTGTCACAAGCGTTCCAAATTTTTCATTTGCCATAATATGGCTCCATACGGTAGGTAATCGATTTGCTTTATTAACTTTTATCAGATACTCTTTTCCATCTTCTGAAAATCCACCATATTCATTATAATATTTTAACTTCTCATGATTTCCCAAAATGTCAATATCATCATTGTTTTCTTCTGTCATTTGTAAATTTCGTACTTCTTCTCCGATTGCCTTATATTTCTCTAAATAATTCTCTTCTAACTCTTTGATATTATTTTGTAATCCACCTTTATCGCTATCAATGATAATCGTTGCTAAAAACGTAAGCAATTCCATATCTTTTCTAGCAATTTCTTCTTTGTTCAAGGTAAAAATGCCACCTTTTTGATTTTTCAAATATCGCATGTGATTGCTTAAAATACTATCTTCAATTTCCTCTCTCACATAATTTTCGTAACTATGTCTTTCTTCATCTAAAATAACAATTTCCGTTTCTATATTTTTCATTCTGAAAAATTCATAAGCTTTTAGTATTTCTTTTAGAACATAACCATCATTTGCATTTCTTATTTTGAGTAAAATAATTGGTAAATCCCCTGATATTCCATACTTCCACAATTCACTTTGGTGATAGTTTGTGTGTGTTTTTTTATTCTCTATTAATTGTGCCTTCATCGGATTGTCAAAAAGAATATAAGATAGCATTTTTTGATAAATCGCAATATCACTACCTTTTATCCTTAAATATCTGCTTTCTGCCTCTACTCTTGCTTTTGATAGTTCAAATTCTTTTCTTACATTTTCCGTTGATTGGTATTTTTGAATATTTTGAATTACCTTTTCTTCCTCTTCATGAACAGCTAGAATCAAATCAATGATTGCTTTCTCTTGTGGTTTTACTTTTATTGTTCTTTTTAATGCTACGATTGGTTCGGTTACTAATCCAATCTTTTTCGATAACGGAATGGAGTTTTCTACCATATTAGGAATTCCCAAATTCCCTCTTCCAATAAACTTCTCTTTGTCTATTTCATACTCAAAATCCCCAATTGTCTCACTGTTTGTGGATAAGTTAGCACCTAAATACAACTTTGCTTGATTGGCTTCTCTATTTTTTCTCTCTATAATGATACTATTAGTTTCTTCATGCAATTGGTTAATTAAAAATAAATTATTAAATACAGGGTGAGCATAATCTTGTTCTTTTGTCGATAAGACTGGTTCAAAATAGCAAGTTACCTCTAAAATTTCTTCTTCATTTCCTTGATTTTCTAGTATCATTCTTCTTAATTCTACTGGTTGGTTGGAACCTACTGTTGTTTTAATTTTTGTTTTAATGTTACCATTGATAATTTCTTGTTCATCTTTATCTGGCATAAAGCTAATTTGATATTGACTTTCCTTGTTTTCATTGTAAGCATAATTAGAACTCCACGTCTTCTTTGTTTTGATATTTTTCACAACAAAGAAAATCCCTTGTGGATAATCATCTGTTGGTTTAAATCGATTGATATAATAGTTTTTATATTTACTAATTCCCTGTCCTTTTTGATTCATAGCTATAACATAGTTTTCATTTGAAATAAAGTTTCCTGTTATTAGCTTTTCATCAAGTTTTTTATAAGTCGTTTCAATATAATTTTCATAATCTTTATATTTCAACTTTTCAATCTTCTCCTTCTTTTCTTTTGTTATAATTGCTGTCTCTGGCATCGTTTCTTGCAATAAAATACTAACTGCTTCGATTTTAGGATTTTTCATAAATCTTTTTTGCAAAATATTGTCATGAAACAAATTATTAATGCTAAGCAAAATTAATCCTTGATGATGTGCCATATACGTTTTTACTACAGCTGACTTTTTATTTTTCCCTACTCTTTCTGGTGTATAATCAATCGCTTCGTAAAATCCAAATTTATCATACATACCTTCTTGTTCTAGCCATTTTAAATTTTTAATCTCTTCTTTTGGCACTTCATTAATCGCTAAAATCCCTCCATAGCTAGCAATTACCATTTCATCTGCCAATCCTCTTTTCAAGCCAAGCCAAGGTACACCAAATGCTTTGTATTGATAATTTCCCTGTAAATCCTTTACATTAAAAGCTGCCTCTGAAATCCCCCAGGGAATATTCAGTTTTTTACTATATTCTATTTGCGTCTGGATCAGGAACTTACAAGACTCATCCAAAAGACTTCCTTCATACTTTGGAATATTAATATTTGGCATTAAATACTCAAAAGCTGTTCCAGACCAAGAAACAAGTCCCTTATACTTTCCTAACGTTGTTAATGTTCTACTCAAATGATTCCAATGTCTACTTGGAATATCTTTTTTTGCAATTGCTACTAAACTCGCTTGTCTAGCCTCTGATGCCAACAAATCATAATAAGAATCCGTAAGTCTATTTTCCTCTATATTAAATCCAATTGAAAAAATCTGTTGTTCGTAATTATAAAGCACACTAAAATCGGTATCCTCAATCATTCGGTCGATTACTGCTATTAGTTCTTCCACATCCCCATCGTCCCCATCGGTTCCGGGTTTTTTTGGGGACATTTCAAATTTTCTATCAATTTCTCTATCGATTCCAGATTCAATCGGAGGCGTTTCTGAAGAATGTCCCCAAAAAAACCCGGAACCGATGGGGACAATGAAGACATTCTAAGAAAGCTTTTACAACATATAGATAACCTACAAAATTCCCACTGTCTACGGTTGACACATATCTTGGAGTCAGTGGTTCTTTTGTTTTAACATTGTACCAGTTATATAGATGCCCATTCCATTTTTCTAAACTTTCGATAGAAGCAATCATCTTACGCAATAATTCTAATGCCTTTTCTAATGTGATATATTGTAAGTCATAGGCAGAGATTACGGCTAATAATGACAAACCGATATTAGTAGATGATGTTCTGGGAACTATTTTTTCTTTTCTATCTTCTTGGTAGTTATCTGGTATCAAGTAGTTGTTCTCTTCTGTTAAATAAGTCTCAAAGAAATTCCATGTTCTTTTTCCAATTTCTAAGACATATTCTTTTTCTCCGTCATCTAGTTTTTCAATTGCCTTTTCTTTTTGTATCTCTTTACTGATATACCACATAACAACTGGTGTAACTCCCCACCATAGTCCTAGTAAAACGGCAAATGGATTTCCTTTTAGGAGTCCTAATCCAATTGTGATGATTCCAGCTAGTACATTGACTGCCATTTGATTGTAATAGGTGGCTAAATCTGACTTTGCTTGTTTTTCTGCTTCTTCTGAGGTAGTCCATTCTAAAAGATGTTTATGGGTAATTATCATCCTATACAAGGTTTTTAAGATTGCTTTACTTGAAATATAAGCTTTGTAAGGTAAACAGCCTAATGTAATGACACCTCTTACAATAGCACCTTTTATGCCTGAGATTTTAGGAGTAAACGTTTTTTGTTTTTCTTCTCCTTCTTTTCTAAAAATGCAACGATTTAATAATTCTAATAAATAGGGAAAAACTGCTACGATTAACATTGAACAGACACCTAGATAAATTGGTTTTAATTCCATAATTCCTATGATATAGCAATAAACCATAGCTATGATAAGATTAATTTCTAAAAGACTTCTTCTTAAGTTATCAAAGATTTTATATTTAGAAAGTAAATTTAAGGAACTTTGCCAACCTAACCATCTTGTAATTTGCCAGTCTCCTCGAATCCACCTAGAAAGTCGGTTCATAAAACTATTGTATTTCGTAGGATAACCATCCATTAGCATAATATCTGACACAAGCCCACATCGCAAATAGCTTCCTTCTAATAAGTCATGGCTTAATACTTTATTTTCTGGAATTTGATTTTCTAATACTGTATGATATACTTCCAAATCATAAATTCCTTTTCCTGTAAAAATTCCTTCTTGAAAATTATCTTGATACGTATCTGATATGGCATTAGTATAAGAATCGATTCCTCCTGCTCCTGCAAAAATCTTAGTAAATAGTGTCTGATAGCTAATGTCTAAATTTATGCCAATTCGTGGTTGCATCATGCCATAGCCATCTACTACCACATTTTTCTCTTTATCAATAACTGGCTGATTTAAAATATGTGCCATTGCTCCTACTAGTTCAAAAGCAGAGTTTAAAACTAAGTCGGTATCCGCATCTAGTGTGATAATATATTTTATTTTTTCTTTAACTTGATTCTCTAATGTATTTGCTCTAAAGGGATTTCTAATTTTTCCTAACAAATAATCATTAAACTGTGTAATCATTCCTCTCTTTCGTTCCCAGCCCAGATAAGAACCTTCTTTTTCGTTCCATACACGTTTTCGATAAATAAAACTAAAGATTGGCATTTTGTCTTGCTTTTGCTCATATTTAGCATTTAAATTTTTAACTTGTTCTTCTCCTTCTTTCATGATTTCTAAATCTACTTCTTCCTGCCTTTGACTGCTCTCACTGCAATCGCCAAGTAAAGTGAAATAGATATTTTCGGATTGATTCGCTAAATAAAACACCTCTAATTTTCTCATCAGTTCTTGCACTTTTTCTTTTGATTTTAAAATCGTCGGAATTATTACCATTGTTTTGTGTTGCTCGTCAATCCCATGGGAATAATCTAATTTGGGGATTGGTTTTGGTTTTACGACTTTACTTAAAACATATTGCATTACTTGTATTACTATTTCAGAAGAAGGAATTAAGAACACAAGAAAGCTTATAACATTTAGTTTGATTAGACTACTAATACCAAGTGATAGTAAAATGCTTAAAGCTATTATTCCTAATAGATATGCTCTTGTCTTATCTTTTGAACTCATTTGGCGACTGGTTTTATATTGTAATACATCATATAATTCGTTAATTCCCTGATTGATTAAATAATATCCTATATGAGCTTGTTTGTTGTTCTCTGTGTTCGCACTTTGTGATAATTCTAATGCTTTTTTAGCAATATATATTTCTGAAATTTTGGTCTTTTTGGAAATTTCTTTAATTCGATTTCGATAATATTCCTTTGTCTTGTCTTCCATCTTTTCATAAACATGACTTGGATCTTGTCTTAAAATTTCTTCTACCCCATTGATTTTTTCAAATATTTCTAAAAAGTTAATTCTCTGAATTTTTTTGATACTAGTTATACTATTTCCAATCGATACTTTCCTAACAGCAATGTCGAAATGCTCTTTTTTAATTACTTCTGATACACTGGTTCCTGTCATTTCTACAGCTTCTTCTAATGCTTTTAAATAGCTATATCCCTTTTTCCCATAACGTTTTAAAATATAGGACATATATTCAATAAAAGGATATTTCATATCTTTAAACACGTCTTTTTCCAATTTTTTTACTTGCCCTACTCTAAAATGCTGTTCTGGTCTAGTTTTATTTTCTATCAATCTTTCTACAATATTTTCTGCTTTGTATTTTTGTATTTGACAGCTATAGATTTTCTCACAAATTTCTCGGATATTTTCAATTATGGCAATTTGAAGAAATGTGCCAATATTCCATATTTCTTCCATACTTAATGTCTTTTTGGTTTGATAGCTTGCTAAGTAATCTTCTAAATCTTTTCTTTCAATTTTGTTATCGGTATAAGCTACAATTTCAGATGCTAATACATAAATTCTAGCAAATCCCTTATAGGTTCCATTAGCTACCCCCACAAAGTTCGTATATTTTTTTAAGGTTAATTCTTTTTGAATTTGCTTCACGGTTTCTTCTATGATATACAAGTTATCTAAAAGCCATTCTCCTGCTGGATGAATACTAATTCCCAATTTTAAGTGTTCATTTAATAAATTGTATACTTGCTCAATGATTTTAAAGTTTTCTAACATTTGTGGTACGGGATAAGTGTCTTTTTGCGATTTATTGCTTAAGTTATGACTAGAAGCTATTTTTTGTAAGTGATTTTCTAATTGGTTTTTGTCTAGTAGGGTACCATTTATTTTTAATACTTTGTTGATTTTCAAAAAATTCCACTCCTTGCTCAAATATGTTTTAAACATATTGTTTGCAAGAAGTGGAAATTTTATGCATTTTTAATTTCTTATTTAATTATTCATGTTCAAATCCTTCTTCTGGATTTTCCTCTGTTTTTTCTTCTGTTGCATTTTGATTTTGTTTGGCATTTTCAAATTTTTCTACTGTTTGTATAAAGTCTCTCTTACTTACTGCTATATCACTTTGATTCCCTTTTTGCATGTCCTCTCTATATTTCATACCATCAGGAATTACTGTTTCCATTGTAGCAAGAACAGAAGTATATGGCTTTCCAAATTGTTCGACCATCATAACTTTAACAGGTACTGTTTCTCCATCTTTGCTCTTCAATGCAACACAATCTATTACTTTTCCTTCTGTATCGGTTACTTTGTAAACTTCAACATCTTCCTCTATTTCATATGAAATACCTTCTTCTTTTAACTTTTGTTCTACTTGTTTATAGTTAGAACCATAGGGAATCATTTCTCCGTTTTTTTTATTAACATAGACTGTATCTAAATATTGCTTCCATAATTGTATATCTGCTATTGTATAATCTGTATTACCTGTTATTGCTACACGTTGTTCTATATACATATTTTTTAAAAAATCTAATATATCTTCTAGACTTTCTAAATCGTTAATTTTTTGTTCTACTGTTTTCTCTTCGTTTTTTGTTTCTGTATTATACTTATATTGTTCTTTAAAATCTTTATCTTGTTCTATTTTCACCGGATTATCAGTAATTTTGGTTTCTTTATCTGTTCCACAAGCTGTTGCTAATCCTAATGTTGCTACTGTTGTTCCTAACGCTACTTTCTTTCCCATTTTACTACTAAATATCTCTTTGCATTTTTCTTTTATTTTCTCTATTATTTTCATGGCTTTTCTCCTTAGAATTATTGTATCTTTATTATAACATTTAATTTTGGAAAAAGCAAAAAATTTCTCCAAAATATTTAGACTGGTTTTTATTCCATCGCAAAATAATCTGTAATTCCGTTATAAATTCCCCAGGCTAACTTATTTTGATAATCATCTTCTAGTAACTGTTTTTCTTCTTCTGGATTGGATAAAAATCCGCATTCTACAATAGAAATTGGTATTTCTACATGTTTCATAATATACACGGTATTTAACTTCATAGCTACTCTTTTATTTTCTTTTTGGATCGCATCATTTAAATTAGACTGAATTTGTTTTGCTAAGTTGGTACTTTTTTCATCTCCTTCTTTATAAAAACATTGCCAACCCCAATATTGTGGCTGTGGAATTTTATTTAAATGAATACTAACAAAAACATCTGCTGCTGACTCATTTCCAATTTTGACTCGATTATGAATATCCGAAATTTTCTTTTGTTTTAGTGTTTTGCTATCCAAATCATAAATAGCATTTTCATCAGAACGTGTTAATATTACTGTACTTCCGCTGGTTTCTAATAAATTTTGCAGTTTTAATGCAACTTTCAAATTAGTTTCTGCTTCTGTCGTACCGAGAACTACTTTGTGCCCCCTCATCTGGCACACCGTGTCCGGCATCAATTACAATGGTTCTTCCTGATACTGGTGTCGCTGTTGTGGGAACAGTATCTTCTTTTTTATCGGTAGTTGCTATTACAAAACTAAACACGGATACCAATACACATAGTATTACAATTGATATTCTTTTCCTATTTAGAACTAACATATAAATAACCTCACCTATCAATATTTTCTTTATATTTATATGTTTCTATTCTATTAAAAATGCAATTTACTCCAAAAAAAGAGACCTTTCTGAGATATGTATCTCCAATGGTCCCCTTTAAGGAAAGTTTTTATATGTAAGCAGATAAACCAAAAAGTTTATCTGGAATTTTCAAATTGACTCTACTTTCTACTTTGTTCGTTCATTTAAATTTACTTAATCTATTCTATTTTTCTTATCCATAATCAATGTTAAAATACCAAATTCACTAAAAAGCAATTGCTTTTTTATAAATTGTGGTGCGAAATATTTATTTAGATTTTGACATTCGTCTATACAATCTAATACAATAAATATTTCATTCTCCAGAAACCTATTTAAAGTTACATTCCATTAACTATTATATATACCTTGAGCTCCGCTCTCTAGTATACAAATAATTAACCAAACTTGGCTTTAAATAAATTCAAGTAGAATTTATTTTAACATTTTTATGAACTACACTCCTACCATTATCATCATAAGTTTCAAAGCAGTTATTTTGATTGCATCCTATATTATCCACCTCCTTGTGTCAAATATAAAATTTTAATCAAAACTCTGTCTTTTAACTTACAATAACAATAATATTTATGTATTCAATAAAAATAGATTATTTTCAATTTCAATGTTCTACAAACTTTTCGATTTCAATTATGAAAACACAACAAACATTGTTGTCTTTCTGCTACTATCGTAGCTTTCCCTGTTGCTAAGGTTTAAAGTTTCAGTGCTATCAACAACCAGTTGACGTTAACGAATTACGGTCGTCTTTTTTTCCGTTTTCCTCCCTTTATGCATTTTCCTACGAGTTACGGGGTGTCTTTCTTACTTACTTTTACCTTTTTTTCCCATCTTTACGAAAGCTAATGGTATCTTTTTACATGCATTATTACTGTATTTCGTCCAGTTAACGTACACATCAATTGTGCCGTGATCACAGCCTGTATCGTAAACCTTGGCCGGACCGAGACTTGTCATAAGAATTGAGCCATATGCTCTATAATTTTCATGAGCAGCTACACAAATGTAGCCGTCTTTATCTCTAATCGTACCATCTTCTGCTACGTGCCTGCCAGGAATTTTGAGTCCTCCTCCTGGAAGAACCTTTTGGGAATAATATGTTTCGTGATTCCCATTGAATTCCTTCGTACCATCCCTTCTATTGAGTGGTTTACTTGCAATCTGATATTCAGCCTGATACTGGAGTTTTACCCCAGCAAAATACTTGCCGTTTTCTGCTACTCTTTTTACAGCTTTCCTTCTTTTTTCCAGCATCTGCTTTTTTAATTCTTTCTCTTGCATTTTTTTATGATTTTGTATTTTTAAGGCTTTCTTCCTTGAAGCTACTTTTTTGAGATATTTCTCAAAAATATATCCTTTTTCCTTGGTTTTTAATTCTTTCACATAAAACCACTTATTTTTTTTGGACAAAACTTTGTAAGCTGTCCCAAACGAAACAGTTTTCTTAATTTGATAGTTTGTCCCAGGACCTTTTCTGAAGTTTACGTAGTTACAATTACTTACAACTACATAAATTTTCTTTTTCTTTTCTTTCTGTTCCTTTTGCTCTTTTTCCTGCTGTTCTTCCTGCTGCTCTTCTTCCTCCTGCAGTTCTTCTTCCTTCTGTTGTTCTTCTCCCTTCTGCAGTTCTTCT
>CANOYI010000036.1 GCA_947571515.1 uncultured Clostridium sp.
TTCTTTTTATAACTTGTAATAAATCCCTCCCTTGTTTCGTATAAATCGTCAAGTATTTTGTTTTCAAATAAATCTTCCATAATTTTTCTCCTCCTTATTAACTATATATAGGTATTTTATTATTATTTTTGCATAAAATCAACTATATATAGGTAATACGAACTTTTGAATTTTGTTATACTAATTTATAAAGGAGGGCTTAATATATGGACTTACAAGAAGCAACTAAAAAAAGAATTTTAGCCTTATGCAACGAAAAAGATATTACAATTAACAAACTTGCTACACTTGCTGGAGTTAGACAATCAACAGTGAATAATTTAATAGATGGTACAAGCAAAACTCCTACTTTATTAACAGTTCTCCGTTTATGCTTAGGTTTAGATATGCAACTTAAAGACTTTTTCGATGATGAGGTATTTAAAGACTTAGATGATCAATAATTAAAATATTATTTATAATCTAAGTCTTTTTTATATTCTATCTTCCTAAATCTCTATTTTTCCATTTTTGTTTATATTGTTTTAACAATTTTTCTATAATCTCTTCCATTTGTTTCGTACTATAACCTTTTGGAAAATACCCTTTTAATCTTTCTACTTTAAACTTTATCTGTTCTTTTTGGTTTGCTTTTTGTTCTGTCATTATATTGAAAATTATGTCCATATCTAGTTTATTTTCTTTGCTTAATTCTTTCATTCTTATTGCTTGTGAATATGAAGGTGTGCAATCTTCACTTTCTATTGTCTCTAATAAATCCTTTTGTTCCTGTTCTTTTAAATATGATATTTCTACTGCTGGATTCATTGCCATTTTATTTTCATCAACTAATTGTAATAGTGGCTTTATAAGTTCTGTTAATCTTACATATCTTTGTACTTGTCTACCACTTATTCCATCTGCAATTTTATCTCTGGACTTGTGGACATTGTGTCCATAACTTTTTTTGCTTTGACTTTTCTCTGCCTCCAATTTCATTTTATAAGCAAAGGCTTTTTCACTTGGTAATATATCACTTCTTTGTAGGTTACTATCTACAAGAGTAATTATTGCCATATCTTTATCCATATCACGAATTAAGACAGGAACTTGTTTTTTTCCTGCCTTTTCACACGCATATTTTCTTCTATGCCCACTCACTATTTCATAGCCTCCTTCTTCTCTCTTTCTTACTATTAACGGCTCTATAACTCCATATTCTTTAATACTTTCTATTAAGTCTTTCATATCTTCGTTTTCTTTTACTTGATATGGATTATCTTTAAACTCATATAATTCGTTTATATTTACAATTTTCTCACTCATTTTATCTCACTCCTCTATCTCTATTTTTGGTTTTTGTTTGGCTTAATTCTTCTTTTCTCATTTGTTTTTCTATTCTTATTACTTCTTTGATTTTTGGATTATCTTCTATAATTTGATTAGCAACTTTCAAGCTATTACTATAATCTTTTAGAATTGTAGTGCATTCATCTCGTTTAGATTTGTATTGTTTTATCAATTCATCATCTGTGCAATTTCTTAATTTGTTTCTGTATTTTTGCCTTATATCAATTATTTTTGCAATATTCTTTTCAGTTTGTGAAATATACAGTTTTACATCATCTATCGTTTGTAATTTTTCTTTTGCAATTAGCCTTATTTCATTGGAATATCTTTGCATTTTCCTTACTTCTTGTTTCATTTCTGGTGATAATGGCTTTTTAGTATTTTGCTTTGGTATTATTCCTAATAAGTGATAAAGCAATAAAAAAAGAGCCTCAAGCCCTTTTATTTTTTTAATGTTATTTACTTTTCCTTTTAATTTACATCTCTTGTATTTTTTATTAGTTTTTGTTTTGATAAAATCATAATATTTATTTTGCACATAACAATGATTTTGCCTAACTCTATATGCAATATTTTCTGGTATATAATTATCTCCTAAATGGTACATTCTTGTTACTTTTTTATCATTTATTGAACAAATAGTAGCATATTTTCTGTTTTGGTTGTCATTTATGATATAACCTTTTTTGTACATTGCTTTTTTAAATTGTGTATAATTTACACATATTTGTATTGTTTCATCTATTGCTTTTCTCATTAGATTATATTTTGTTGGCTCTCCCCTTTTTTCTGCAAAATATATATTTCTTGGTGTTTTCCCTTTTGGATTTTTTATAACTGTTAGATTATTTTCATTACACAATTGATCTGACAATCCTCTAAAACGATAATATGCTCCTTTGTTGCAATTAAATTTTTTCCCTGTAAACATATTAACACTGCACACAACAAAATGATTATGATATGTACCTGTATTGAAATGCGTTGCAACTAATACTTGGTATTCTCCCCACATTTTTCTTGCAAGTTTCACTCCAATTTCGTGTGCAAGTTCTGGAGAAACTTCGCCTGTCTTGAAACTTTGGTATGCGTGATATGCAACATTTCCTGTACATTTTCCAAACTTTTCTTGTGTCATTTTCATTTCTTCTGAGGCTCTTTCTCTATTGCAATTTACTCCAGTTACATACATAGTTTTCCCTTTTTCATCAACTGTTTTTTCCTTATTTTCTGCATATAATAATACTTGTTTTAAATTATTAAAATTTGTTTTTTCTGGATTGACTGCATAATGAACTACTCGTGATAAACTGTCCTTAACAGCCCATATTTTTGTTGTCGCCATCTTCATCATCTCCATTATAAATTATTAAAAAATTGTGTTCTACAACATTAAGACATTCTTCTATTTCGTCTATTTCCATTCTATAAATGTCATTTTTTATTTTACAAATATCTAAATATATTTCATAAAATTCTTTATCTGGTATTGGAAAAATTTTTTGTTTTAATCCTGTTTTTCTTAAATAAGTTGATAAAGATAATCCACTTTTTTTTGCATTTCTTTGTAATTTTTTCTTTTCATTTTCACTAATTCTTATACATATTTGTACTGTTTTTTCTTTCAAATTTTTTTCACTTCCTTTCAATTTTTTAGCTGGGGTTATAGGGGTGCAAATCCCCTTTCAGCGATAGCTGTCGGCTTTGTATGCTATACAAAGCCTATGCTCGCTACACTGATAGATAAATCTATCAATGCAGATTTTATAAAACATTTTTACTTGCAAAAAAATAAACCTTATATCAATTTTTTATTCGATATAAGGCTATAATTTGATTTTTATTTTTAGATATATACATACTCATTATAAATAATTTCTTCTGCTCTATTTTTAATATTATTCATTCTAGCTACCCATTCTAATTGATGACTTGCTTTTAAATCTTCTGTAATATTTTCTTGTTTAGCCAGTTTTGTTATTATGCTTTCTACAAGATTATTACATCTCTCATCTATTGAATGTAAATAAGTGTTTAATTTTCCACTTAATAATAAATTGTTATATAAAAATTTGTTGTACTGTTTAATGTGTCTTAATCGTGCTTTTCCATATTTTCCAATAGTAAAGTTTTTGCCTTTTGATATTGATAGATTAGGAAAATAATAATTTCCTTTTAATGTATAAGCTATTCCTATATTTTCATTAACATATTCTTTTTTTAATTCCATTTTCTATTACCTACCTTTTACTAATAAGATAAATTTATAGTCCATTTATTGTGCTATTGTATTTTCTATTTGTTCTATAATATTTCCTTGTGTTTCTTCTACTGATTCATTTTCTACAACATTTTCTTCCTGTATGTTAGTTGTTAAATCTACTACTTTTTCTCCTTTTTCGTTTACTGCTCCATAATAACTAAAACTAGAAATCATTGCGACTATTATAACTACAATAATCTTTCTCATCACTCATTCCTCCTTACTTGCTTTTATTTTAGTCTCATTTTCTTAATAATGCAAAGGTGCAATTTAATTTATTTTTTTATTAAATATATATATTCTTTTCAGCTAGTAAAGAGTAAGTATAAAAGGGGTTTGTAAGGGGGAATTATAAAAAAATACTCCCACAGTTTTTGGGCATAATCCTAGCGTAAAATTCCTTGTTTTTGTTCTAGTTATACCATTTTTTGCGTAAAAATAAAGCATATCTCTATGCTTTACACTGGTTAAAAATTATTTATTTAATTTCTTTTCCCCACACTCCATATTACTAATTCTGTTTATAAATTTTTTTAATTTTTTCCCTTTTTACTAAAGTTTCTACTTCAATCATTTTTATAATTATTGATTTTTAGGCTTTTTTTAGTCTTTTCTACCTAACACTGAGACTACTTCCACGTGCGTTGGTTCTCTCTGGTTGCAGTATCATTTGAATATTGTTTATCGCTTGTAGCAGTATTTTTTATCGCTTGCTTATCGCTTATATTTGTAAATTTATCTTTGCAATTTATTTCTGTTCCGTTTTTGCATATAAATCTTATTGTATATGGATTTATTGTGCTATCTTCTAATGTTTCTCCTATCACTACTTTATCAATTAAACATTCAAACACATCTTTATCAAACTTCGGCATTATATCTATATTTTTAAATAAAATTTTAAACTTATTTAATCTTAATTTAATACTTTCTGTTCTATTTGTTTCTTTTAGTAGGCTTTCTATTTTTTGTTCTATTTTCAACAATTCTACATTCAAGTTATCAAATTTCTCAGTATATTGTTCTTTATTGATTTTGCCTTCTAAGTTTAGTTCTAATAGATTAGCAAGTTTTTTGTTTGTTTTTTCTTTGTCTTTTTCTAGTTATGTTACCATTGTTTCTGTAGTATTTTCTTTTAAGATATTTTCTATCTTTTCTAAAAAGTCTTCTACTACTTTTCTGTTATTATTACAGAGTATTCTATATCCTTGTACAAAACAATCTTCTAATATTTCTTCCGGAATTGCTTTACAATATGGGCATTCTTCTTTTCCATGTTTTGCTCTTTTTATGCATTGCCATACTGCTTTTGCACAATTTCTATTTGCATTCCAATTCCTTCTTGTAAGTAGACCTCCACAAAAACCACAATATAATTTACTACTAATTCTCCTTGACCTGAGCCTGTATTTATATTTTCTTCTTCAAATAGTATGGCAACATTTTTCTCTTTTAGCATTCTTACATATTTTAAAGTATCTAATGTGTTTCTAGCAAATCTTGATATTGATTTTGTTAGTATCATATCAATTTTTCCTTCCATGCTATTAGCTATCATTTTCATAAAGTTTGTTCTTTTAAAATCTAAAGTACCAGATATTGCTTCATCTGCACAGTATTTCTATGTACGAACTAACATTTAAACTTGAACTCTATAAAACATAAAAATTTTTATATAAAATTCACTTTGTATTATTGACATATCTTACTTTTTTATTTGATATAAGTATTTATTAAATAAATATCAAATTGTAAGTTGTATATTAGCTCTTTTTTACCTTTTTATATAAAATATTAATTATAATTATTATTTCTATAATAGCAATTATCCATATTATAATTTGAGACATTTTAAACTCATCTATTGCTGCCTCATTTGGATTATCCTTATTATAAACTATTTTTACCTTATCACCTATTCGATAATCCTTATTATAAGAATTAAAAGAATTCATTTTATTAAAAAATTATATTATAAACCTATTAAAATATTCATTAATAAATCTATCACAACATCTTTTTCTTTTGAACTAGATTGAGCAACAAATAATGTAATTGCCACTAATGTTTCTGGTTCTACTATATTCTTTCCTTCTTTTCTTAATAATCCATAAAAATTTAAAAAATATAAGAATAGTGTTGCTCCAATTCTTTTATTTCCATCTATAAAAATATGGTCTTTTACTATTAAATATAAAAAGTTACATGCTTTTTCTTCAATACTTGGATATACTTCTTGTCCACCAAATTCTTGATACACATTATTAATTACTGACTCTAAACCTTGTTCTCTTTCTATTCCAAATATATTGCTATTTTGTTTAAATGGCATTTCATTAATTACTTGTATGCAATCTTCATAGTTAATTCTTTTATTTATGACTATATTTCCTTTTGGTTTTTCTATTTGATGATGATCATACTTGTCTAGTGTTTCTAATGCTTTTGTATATTCTGAAATTACTTTTAACATATTATAACTTTCATCACTTCTTAAATCTTCATCTAATCTTGTTGCTATATCAATTAACTTAATTGTTTTTTCTAAATATTCTAATCTTCTTTGGTTTACTGCATATCCTTTTAACATATATTCTTTTAAAACTTTTGTTGCCCATTTTCTAAAAATAATACCTTTAGATGATTTTACTCTATATCCAACACTTAAAATCATATCTAAATTATAATATTCAATATTTCTTGTAACTTCTCTTTCTCCTTCTTTTTGAACTGTCGCAAATTTTGCGACAGTTTGAATATCTTTTAATTCTTCTTTTAAAGCATTATTTATATGTTTACCAATTGTTTTGATATCCCTATCAAACAATTCAGATAATTGCTGTCTATTTAGCCATACTGTTTCATCTTGCATACTTACTTCTAGCTTTACATCTCCATCTTCAAATAAAATAATTTCATTTTTCTTTTCTTGCATAAGAACACATCCTTTTTCTCATCTTATTTGTTACATTTTATCAAACATTAGTTCTTTTGTCAATTCTTTTTATGCTTTTTAATTACAAAAATTCAATCGTTTTTTTATTATGGCTCTATCTCACTTTCTTTATTTTTATGTTTCTGTTTTTTATTTTGTAAATTCTTTTTCATGTTTTTTAATTTGTTAAATGTTTGTATGGAAATTTGTGTTCCCTTATTTATCCAATTAGCAACTGTATTTTCATTTACTTTTATTATTTTAGAAAATTGTTTTATATTCAAATTATTTTCTTGCATATATTGTTTTATTTTTTCATTTGGGTTGGAATTTAAAAACTTTATATATTCTGGTACTTTTACTTTTTCTTCATTCATACCTAAGATTTTTATTATTTTATTAACCATATTTTGATTTTGAAATTTTGATCTCTTATTTTCATATTTTATATATGTTTCTGTGTCTACTCCTATTAATTCTGATAAATCTTTTTTACTCATTTTATTGCTTCTCTATATTCTTTTACAAAATCTGCAAATTCTTTTTCTTTTTCTGGAAATTCACTAACAAAAGTTCTTTTTTCAGTATCATATTTTAGTGGCTCTGTTAGAATTCCCTTATCTTTTACTTTTTTAAAAACATTAGATATTTCTTCACTTTTTGAACAAATTTTGACTGTTGCTTTTTCTATTTCTGTACTTCTATTTTCTTTATTATTCAAACTATTTTGTTTGTTTAAACTATTGTTGTAATACCACTTGTTTATTGATTTTGCATTTACTGTGATAAAATCATATTTGTTGGAAAATATGGCTTTACTTTTTAAAGTCTCAATATAATCTAATTCTTCATATCCTTCACATATAATGCATATTTTCTTTCCTTTATATTTCCTCATTATCCACCTCCAATAAGGTAGATATTAAGTCTGGTTCAGGTATTGCTCCAAATTTACCTTTAATATATTTTTCTTGTATATTTGATGTATCTCTTACTCCATTTTCTGCATAACTAAATTCTTTTAGCGAATATAAATCTGTTCCATTTTCATCTTTGTCTGTAAACCATATTTGCTCTTTTCTAAACATTCTTTTGCAATCTAATAAACTTATATCATGAAGTGTAGCTATTAATTGTGCATTTTTATTTATTTCATTATTAAACATACTGATTATTGCTCTTGTAATTTTAAAATGCAAACTACTATCTAATTCATCAATTACTAATGTTTTGCCTTGTTCAATTGCTTCTATTACATAACTTGCAAGAGCTGCAAATTTTCTTGTTCCTAATGAATCAAATATAATACTTGGTACTGCTTGCCCTTTATAAACTGATACAATTTTTATTTGATCCATAAAGTTTTGATTTTTTAAAATTTTCTCATCTACAACTTTTCCATCTATCCCCACATTCGAGTCTTCAATATACATATAATCTTCCAAATATAAATCGGCATTTTTAATAAACTCAACAACTTTTTTTGTTTCATCATCTTTATTTTTTAACATTTGTATTGTTTTTGAATTTGGTATTTTATTCATATCTACTATTTCAATACTATTTGCTATACCTGTTAATATGGTTTTTATTTTCTTTAGTATTTGGAATTTTTCAATTTGTACTGTATATATTAAAATATTGTTATTAGAAGCTATATTTAATACTTTTGCTAATTCTTCATCTTGTGGACATTCATATTTTTCATTAATTGTATCTTTTAAAAATATTAGTTCTTCTTTTTCATTATTATATTGGTCTTTAACTATCTCGCACATTCTTTCATATATATACATCATTTTTTTATCATCAAATTTATATTCATATAAATACTCTTTGTTATCATATATAAATGAAATAGCTTCTTCGCAAATGCTACTGTCTGTAAATATATTTGAATCTAAGTGAATTTCCTTATTTAGTAAAGTTCCTTTAATTGCTTTAATACAGTTTATTAAAGTAGTCTTTCCTGTATTGTTTGGACCATAAATAGCTGCGGATTTCAATATATTTAGGTTATCATTTATATTGGTTACATTTGATGAGAACTTTTTTGTTCTCATATCTGCTTTTAAATTCATTTCTATAGCATTATTAAAAGCAAAACAATTATTAAATTTTAAACTTGTTATCATAATAAAACCTCCAATTTGTTATTAGTATATCAGATTTTTATTTTTTATGCAATAATAACGCATAAAAAATATCGTTTATTATATAATATGCCCATTTTCAATTAAAATACACTTATGTATAAAAAAATTACCATTTTAATTCGCAAATCCTATTTACGAGTCAAAACAGTAATTTATTAAAATTTCATACTTCTATATTATTTCTTATATTCATTTCATTTTTTATAACTTTTTACTCTTTGATAATCATCATAATTTCCTATATATGAATTAATTTTATTATCACTAATTTCTATAATTTTACTTGCTATTGCATTTATAAAATATCTATCGTGTGAAACAAATAAAACTGTACCTTTATAATTTTTAATAGATTCTTCTAATACTTCTCTGGTTTCTATATCTATATGATTTGTGGGTTCATCTAATATTAAAAAATTAACATTTTTCTGGATTAATTCTGCAAGCATTAATCTTACTTTTTCTCCACCAGATAATTTTCCAATTTTCTTAAATACATTTTCTCCACGAAACATAAATTTTGCTAGGGTTGTTCTTGCTTGTGTTTCACTTCCATTGTATGATTTTATAAAAAACTCTAAAATTGTTTCTTCTTCATTTTTAAACTTAATATCTTGCGGTATATACCCAATTTTGACAGATGAACCAATTTTCATATTTCCTGTAAAATCTTTTTCAAGTTCACTTAGTGTACTTTTATAAATTCTCTCTTGTTCACTTGGTGTACTTTATATTTTGAATTAATATTTCCAAAAGTTCACTCGGTGTACTTGTCATAAAATTTAAGTACTCTTAGTGAATTTTTTAAAATTTTTTGCTTTTTTTTAATTTTAAACGAAGAATAGCGAGGTTCAGTCAGTTCACTCGGTGAATTTCTGCATCATATTTGCTTAAATTTTACATTCTTTTATTAACTCTAGAAGGCTTGTCCTTCTATGTGTATATGCGATATGTTAATGTCGCTTTCCTGCCTTTAGGTTATCATCTATTTATAATATTATAGCACCTCTTAGTTGTTTTCATGAATTATTTAAGACCAATTTTTTCTTCTTACTTTATTTATATATTTTATTAATTTATTTATCTTTTTTGTATGTATATAAATCTTAATGTTAGTAATGTACTTATTAATTATTGTTTTGAATGCAGATTTCTTATTTATGTGAAATATTCTATATCTTAATTCACAATCTTCAATATTATCAAACACTTGGATTAAATTAGATTCATATCCATATACTCTTGATTCATCAATTGCTAATAATCCTCTTTGATTATTTATAATTGCATTTTCCAAAATTATATCATTACACTTTACTATATCCCTAACAATATTGGTCTTGTTTTCATTCATCTCATATTTTACAATGTTACAATTATTTTTATTAATATTTTTAAAATTTAAAAATGCATTATACATTATATTTAAATCTTTCATACACATTAAAAAGTAATTATATAAGTATTCTATAGAATCATGACCATCTTTATTGGTAATAAAGATTTTATTAAATTTTATTTTTTTTATCTCAAACAGTTTAACTAATACCATTTCATTTGTTATAGAAATTTGTCTAGCATAATTATTATGAACTATTTTCAATAATAAATAATTTATTAATATATCATTTTTATCAAAATTTTCTATATTCCAATATCTCTTTATGGACTTAAAATCTGGTAATCTATAGTAATATAGACTAACTACACTAGTACAAACTTTATATACATCTTTATCTTCAATTAAGTATTTAAAAATCTTCCCAGATTTATTCCCAATTGTATAATTATTATCATTTTTAAAATACATTTTAAGCATTTCAATACTTTTACTTCTGTTGATTGATAGCGCTTCTTCAAATATTTCATCATATTCCATATTCCCTGTATATCTTGTACTTCTGTAATATATACCAACTAGAAATGCTATTATTATATCTTCATTTATAGAGTAGAAGTCAAAATTTTGCTCTTTTAAATTGCTATAAATATAGTTGATATGATAATTACTATCCATATCTAAAAAACCTTTAACAACTTCATTAACATCTCTTAATTTATTAAGAATATCTAAAATATATCTATACTCAATATTTTTCACATCAATATTCCTTGAATTTATTTTGTTTATTAGGTCTTCAAATGTATCTACTTTTTCTTTTTTGGTTTCATTATCTTTAGAAATGTTTAACTCTGGTTTCTCTATATATTTCAAAATTTTCTTTTTACTATTAAAAGCTTTTGATATATCATCTAATTTTAATTTGCTATTATTTGCTTTTAAATGTTCTATTAACTCATTTCTTATATATGCATACTGTTTTCTATTAGATTGTTTTAAACATTTTTTTAAATATGTATCATTATCGCTAAAAGCATATTCCATATTTCTTTGAATAAAATTCCAATAGTTATAAAGAAGTTCATTTTTTCTATATGTTTTTAAATTTAGTTTTTCATAAATATAACAAAAAACATCATCTTCCTCTCTTATATCATAATCCGACATTTCATACATTGAAAAAAAGACACTTAAAGCTTCTATTGGAGAAACTTTATCACAATATTTCTTTAACAGTTCATTTGGAACTTGCCATACATCTTTAGCCCTATCCATTATATTAATAGCATTAAATGATATTAACATTAAATCAATAAAAATATCTATATCAATTTTATCTGTTTCTATTAACTTATCTAGTATATTTTCTAATTCCCATATTTGAATATCTCTATAACTTCCATAAGAAAACATCAAATTTATAATGTCACTAAAAATATTTTCATTATGTATTCCTGCACATAAGTACAACAAATAATTATCCATATTATTTCTTAGTTTAGTAGAATTACTATCTTTGGGGTCTATTTCTAATTTTATTTGTTCAATAGTATATAAGTTCAACTTTATAGAATTATATTTTATGCTATTAATAATTTCACTATATATTTGTCCTAATAAAGGAACAATCCCATCATGACTATTTCTTTCTCGTTGTTGAGTTATTCTATTTTTAAATTTAATAAATTCATTAATTATAATTTCATTTAAGTTACTTTTGGTGATTAAATTTCCTATAAAAAATAATTCTGAATTATATGAAGATATATAACCTTGAAAATTTATATCATCATAATTATATTTATTAAAAAATTTCACATATTCATTTTCTGTAGTATTTTCATCTATCAAAATTTTAATAAACTCGCATAAAAATTTGTATACAGAAGGAATATATGGAATATCCTTTTCCCAGTTGCTAATCAATGAAGTTATTTCGTATATACTTTTTTTAAATATGGCTATCAATACCTCATAATCAAGTCCTCCAATATATTCATTTTCTTTATTTTTATATTTATCATTTATACTGTCTATTGTAATACTTTCAATATTTTTAATAAAAATATCTTTTACCATAAAACTTTCCAGAAATTCTGTTGTATCTTTATTAAAATAATTTTTCAAAAATTTTGCAATATCCTCATCTTGCGTCTTTATCTGTGATAATAAGTTTACTTTTCTATCAATATTGAGTTTTATATATTCTATCATAAATTTAATGCAATTATTATCCTTACCTAAAATTATATCATCAAATTTTATTGTGTTTTCCAAATTTTCAAAATATACATTTGTAATATTACTATATTTCATCTTAAATTTATTTTTCATTAAAAATATACATATTTTACTAATATACTCCCATTGTTGGTCAGTATTAGAATATTCTGGAACACCTCTTGAGTAAAGTATCTTTTTTAACAAATCAAATTTTTTTTGATAATATAATATATAGATATAGTTCTCAAATACATCCACATCAACTTCATATAGATAAGTTCTATATATATCTGCAAAGTGTTCCAAAAAATAAATTGCTTTAAAATTCCCTTTTGTTGAAAATATTTTATAACATCTATTTATAAAAGTATCAACCTCTTTTTTTGAATATCCATTCTTTATAATTGCATCCATAATCTTATAGCAGTCAAATTCTTTATTAAAGTTATCATATTTATCATAATTTATAATCATAATTGGGAGATAATTAAATGCTTTCGTATTCATATAAATATCTTGCTTATCTAGCCATAATATAGTCTTATTGATAAGCTCATTCATATTAATAATTTGTTTCTCATTAATAAATCTTTTCATACTTTCGTGAAAAACTATATACTCATTAGATTCATTTTCTACAAGTATGTTTTTCAATTTATTTATTTCTTCTTCTATGATTTCTCTTTTCACTTGAGATATTTCGCTAAGTTCATTTACAGATATGGGAAAATCTATAATTGCAAAATATGAATAAATAACAAATTGATTACTACTAAATATAAGTTCATAATAATCATCTAGTTTTTCAAAATTGCAATCTAATATAGTTCCATTATTGATAAAATCAGATACTAAATATTTTATTAACAATGGATTACCTCTAGTTTTATCATATATATTTAAGTTTTTTAAAATATCAATATTAAGATTGTACTTTAAAGCATATTTATTAAGTATAATATCAACCTCATCTTTAGAAAATTTATTTAATTCATATTTATTTTCTATATTGATGTCTGATATATGTTGAGAAATTAATATTATTTTAATATGTTGATTTTTTTCTGAAAATTCTTGTAACTTAGTTATTAATTCATTTATTATTATTTTATTTTCATCTATTTTTTCTCTTAAAATGTGATCTATCCCATCCAAAATAATATAATGTTTTTCTTTATCATTGGCTAGTTTTAAATCTTCTATTTTTAAATTAAACAAACTAACATTATATCCATGCAATTTCTGTAATTGATAATTAAATGTAGTTAGAAAGTTGATTCTATTAAGCCTTCTTTTTCTGTCAAAATCTTCACTATTAAAATAGAAATAATAGTTACTCACTTTATTTCCTTGTATTTTAATAAAATCAGCTAATTGCTTTGAAAACCAACTTTTTCCCACTCCTGGAGCTCCATATACATAAACAATATTATTATTTTCTAATAATCCTAACGTATTTAATATATCTTTATCTCTATTTAAATTTATTTCCATATCTACTTTTATTTCATTGTTTATTGGTTTTACATATCTGCTTAAATTTAACTCCTTAAGTATTTTATTTGTAATTGTATTTATAGCCACTTCACGATAATCATCCTCAGCTCTATATTCTCTTATCGTGTTTATTAATATCTCAAAAATCACTTCATTTTCAACATTTGAAATCAAATGAATACCTTTATCAATTTTATTTATTACTAATCTTTTAAATTCATCTCTTAAAACGGATAAAGATGTTAATTCAATAGTAAATTGTTTAAGAAAATTGTTTATATGCTCTTTTGTTATACTTTCATAAATATTTCCTTTTTTTGATTTTTTAGAAATTCTCTTGTTATACAATTCATTTATGAAAGTATCTGTTATCTTAAATTTATATTGTTTAGAATTAGGCAAAAATGAAAGTGTATCATCTTCAACTAAATTTTGAAATAGCTCATTCTCAATATTATTCTTAGACATACTTATTATTAGATGATTTTTATATTTTTCTTCTTCACCTTTTTGACTCAATATAAACTGATACAAATTATATACTCCACTAAAATTGACAAAATCAGAATATTCTAATTGCTCTTTTTTTTCACTATACTTTATTTGTATCTCTATTATATTTGAATTTTCAATTATTTTTAAATCATCGAATTTATCATTTATTGTTCTTTTTTTATCTAAAACTAATTTCGTAATATTATTTTTTCCTTTTAATTCTTCATTAATTTTATCAATAGCTATAAAACTAGTAAATATATCCTGGAATATATATCCTCTCTCTTTAATATTCATATCCATCTTTCCACCTAAAAATTTTAATTGAATTCACTTATTTTTGTTAAAAACATATTTTCCAAAGTCAAAATCACCAAATGCTAGACCTTTTTCACTTTCATCATACCAGAATTTATCTTCTTCTGATGTTTCTAGTAAGGTAGATAAATAACTAATTTGTAAAATTCCTATTGCATTTGCAATATCAAAGAATATTGGAAATTGTTCTTTTTCATAATCTGTTAATTTATTATATTTTCTATTATCATTATTTTCTCCCATTCTTTTTTCTCTGCTAAAATAATATCATAAAATCCAATATTTTACAATAATTTAAAATTATAAGTACCGTTCAAACAAAAGTTTTGTTTTCTTGCTAAAAACTATTGATTTTTTGTATATTTTTGTTATAATAAATTGTACAAGAAAGGATGTTTGATATATGCAAGAATTATTGAATATTTTAAATGATACCAAAAATACTCTAGATAATTATTATGAAATACATAAAAATAAAGATTTCTCTAATAAGAGAAATACTCCTAAAGATTATCTTGAATGGATTGATAAGAAGACTAAAATTATAATGAATTCTCCAGAATTTATAGAAAAATCAAAAGAACATATCGTTCGTGGAGATATAGTTTGGGTTGAATTTGGATTTAATATAGGTGAAGAATTTAGTGGCAGGCATCCTGCTGTAGTTTTAAAAAATGGTGGAAAAACATTGCTTGTTTTACCTATTACAAGTAAGCAACCCACAGAAAAACAACTTGCTAGCAAAACTTATATTGAACTTGGTAAGATATATAATTTTAAAGCAATGAAAAGATGGGTAAATATTTTTAACATTAATCCTATAAGTATTGAAAGAATAGATTTTACAAAGAAAAAAGGAAATATTAAGGGATTTGATTTAGACACTATATCAAAAGCATTTTTAGATTCTGACCTATTTAAATATAGACCTTCTAAGAATAATTAACGATTTCTCAAAATTTTTGCATAAAATTCTTGATTTTTACATAAAAATATAGTATCATTTAATTAATAGGAAATCTATTTAATTAGATGACTGAGAAGGCTCATTTCGGTGAGCAGTTATGATTTAGAATGTAGCTCATATAGAAATATATGCGCTACAGTTTTTTTGCCGGAAACTCTCGTAAATTTCAAATAATTTACGAAAGTTTCCGGCATATTTAATTCCCATATTACGAAAATTAGCAATTTTTCGTAATAAATATTTTTATAAGTAACTTATTATATCTTCAAATACATCATATCCACTTTCACTATTAATATGTCCTGCATTTGGTATTAAGATTTGTTCTGTAGCAATTTTGTCTGCAAAATCTTTTTCTACTTCATATTTTACATATGGATCATTGTCTGAATAAAAACATATTATTTCATTGGCATATTGTTTTACATCTTCTAAATTATTAAAATACATTGATTTATTTACTTTATCATATTCTTCATTTATTCCTAAATAATTATTAAATGCACATACAAATATTAGTTTTTTTACTTTTACTTTATTTTCAGTTAAAAACTTTGATATAAACACTGGTGCAATACTATGTCCTATTATTGTTGTGTTCTCATTAATTAATCCTAAATCTAAATAATATTTAAGTAGTTTACTCCAATTTTCATAATTTTGATACCCTACTCCTATTGGAAATTGTGGTACATATACTTGTTTTCCATCTGATGATATAAAATCTTGTAACCAACTAAACCAATTTCCAAATGG
>CANOYI010000037.1 GCA_947571515.1 uncultured Clostridium sp.
ATTGTTTTATTAAATTTAGATTTCAAGTTTATTACATTTCTGTAATTTTTTACCACTTGTATAAGGGAAACGGGCTTTACTATTACAATAGAATGTATTAATAAGATAGAAAATTAAAAGAACTTTTCTGTAATAATAAAAAAACATGTAAAACTTGAATAATCAATGTTTCACATGTTTTTTTATTATTTTTCTAAAATTTCTATTCTTCTTTTTAAATTTTGTTACTTTTGAAATATCTTCTATGCTCATTCCTAATTTTAAAAGTTCTTCTGCAAGTTGTATAAAAATGACTACGGTTGTATTAATACTATTTTAATTATAAAATACCAAAAATTCTTGTTGCATTTTGATATGTAATAGATGCCACATCTTCCAATTTCAAATCTTTCACATCTGCTATCTTTTGGGCAATATATTTCACATTTCTGGAATCATTTCTTCTTCCTCTCAAAGGTTCTGGTGACAAATAAGGACTATCTGTTTCAATTAGCATTCTTTCATTTGGTACCATAGTGATAACTTCATCTGCATTTTTTGAGTTTTTAAAAGTAATTGGACCAGCAAAGGAAATATAAAATCCTAATTTCAAAGCTTCCTTTACCAATTCTCGATTAAGAGGACAACAATGGAACACTCCTTTTAGATCCACTTGATTTTGTTTCAATATTTCAATCGTATCCATAACTGCTTCTCTTGTATGAATTACAATTGGTAATTTTAGTTGATTTGCTATTTCTATTTGTCTTATAAATGCTAATCTTTGCAAATCCTTATTTTCTTGATTCCAATAATAATCTAAACCAATCTCGCCAATTGCCACTACTTTTTCACTTTGTTTTGCTATTTTTTTTATTTCCTCTAACATAATCCACAAATCTTCTTCCTTTTGTGGAATATCATTTGGAGAAATACCAGATGTAGCATAAATAAAATCATACTGCTCTGCTAAATTCTTAGCCATTTTTGACCCCTCTAAACTATAACCAGCAGAAATCAGTTTAGCTACTCCTCCTTCTCTAATTTGTTCAATTAATTGCTCTCTATCTTCGTTAAACTTCTCATCATCTAAATGTGCATGACTATCAAATAATTTCATTTGAACCTCCTAAATTGCCAAGATTGCCAAAGTGGATGGTCCTTTTTGGCAATTTTTCTATTGTTTCCTACCTGTCCCCATTTAATCCCGGAACCAGTGGGGAAAGTGAGGATAATGTCCCCATTTGGTCCTAGAACCGGTGAGGACATTTTCTATTTTCTCAATAATGTTACTGTGGCTACTGCATATTGCTTGCAATGTGATATACTCAAATCGATATCCTCTATATTTTCTAAATTTATTCCAATTAAATTAAGACATGGTCGCCCTTGTTCATTGTTAATAATCTCAATATCTCTCCAAGCAATAGAATATTTGCCTTCTAACTGTTCTGAAATAGCTTTAAATGTTGCTTCTTTAGCTGCAAACCTAGCAGCATAGTGTTGATATTTTTGCATATTTTTACTTTCACAATATTCTATTTCTTTTTTCGTATATATCCTTGTCACAAATGTTTCTCCTGTTTTTTCGTCTTCTATACTTTCTCTAATTCTTTCTATTTCAATTATATCTGTCCCACAACAAATCTTCACTTAATTTTCTCCTTTTTCTGTGCCTGAGCAAACGATTGCCAAGAGGAACGAATCTTTTTGGCAATTTTTCTATTTTGTCCCCATTTAATCTCGGAACCGGTGGGGAAAGCAAGGATAATGTCCTCATTTAATCCCGGAACCGGTGGGGAACTGGTGGGGACATTTTCTAATTTCCTAAGAAATTCATGATATTGAAAAATAATGAAATTGCTAATATAATTGCTATTACAATGGTTATTTTCTTCTGTTTTTCAATATTTAGTTCTTTATACAAAATATCATATTTATTTTTCACTTCATGATAAAGTTTATCTAATTCAAATACTTTCTGCAATTTATCACTCAACAACGTTCCTGTTTCATCTTCCGAAATCTCTTGTATCCATAAGTTTTTAGTAAATTCTATAAATCTTTTCCTAGCCTTCTTTACTTTCGTAATATTCCTAAATTCCAATTCTATTTTCTTTAGATATATTTTTTTATATAAATTTAAGATATACGTATAAAAATACTGGTTTTCATATTCTTCTGGCAAAATAGTGTAATTATTAATATCATTACTAGAAGAAAATAAAGTCATTCCTAATTTGGTTAGTCCCAATTTAGCATATTTCCATTTAGAAAAAACTTCTACATTTTCATATTCATAGTCTCTGCTATTATCCGCTGGTAAGATATTAGCATACTTAATAAATTGATATTTTATTTCATCAAATTGTTTTCTATCATTCCAAGCATCTTGATTAATACATACATAAGAGTAAGTTAAAAATCTCTCTGTATCTATATTTAGCCTAGTTGCTTCTACACTAGAACCTGTTATCTCATGGATAAACTCTTGAAAAGTTTTAGTATCTGCAAAACTATCTGTTTGAATTCGTATGTTATCATAATTTTCTAATTTTATTAATTCATTATTAATATCTCTAAATTTATAATTAAAATTCAATACATTATTAAATTCTGCGTATTCTTCCACATTTGTTTTAATAGCCAAAAAACATATTCCTGTAGAAAAACAAATAATTTCAATTTTTTGAATACTGAAAAAAATGCCATTTCTTTGTTCTAACTTTCCTTGTATATCTTTCTTTAAAGTATATTCAAATATATTACACGGATTTTTAGCTAGTAACGCTGCCCTTGTTTCGATTGGCAATTCTTCTAACCTTCTCATTTTAGCATTTCCATAACTAAAACTAGAGAATAAAAATTCTCTAATTTTAGGCAAAAAATATTTATATAACTTTAAATCTTTTTCTTTTTGGAAAATTTTCAAGTTACAATTTTTATCTTTCAACATTTTTAATATGTACTTTTGATATTTACCATCTTTTATCACAAAAGGATGTATAAAATACGTATACTGATAATTCGTCTTTAGTTCCATTTAAAAATCCTTTCCTTTGAAAAATTAACATAGGGATTTTAAGGAACGTCCCCAAAATCCCTCCTTTTTCTAAAGTTGATTGTAATAATTCATATTCATATCTTTCCCTAAATGCCATCTTCCAATAAAATCAACTTTTAAGTAATCATCTAGATTATAAGTTGGTTCTTGCACAACATTTCCTTTGTTATCAATGGAGCCCCATTTTCCATCTTTTTTTACGCCAGCATAGCCATAACTATTTTGCTCTGTTGCATCATCGTATTGATAATCTACAATTACTTTTCCGTCTTTGTTAACAAATCCATATTTTCCGTCCTTTTTACTTTTAAACAGATTATTGCTTGTATGAACTTCTGCTATATTTTTTTCTTCAAATTTGAAATTATAATATTTGTATTCTTCACCTTGCTTTAATTCAATATACCCCTTGTCGTCATCAGAATCAACTAAAATTCCAGATTGACGAACAACAAATGTGTTATCAATGATATCATTACTATAATCTTCTTTTTCAGCTATATATAAGTCTGCTTTTTCATTATAAGTAATAGATGTATAAGTCGGTTCTACTTTAGTAGCCTTTTGTGTATCGATTACACCATATTTTCCATTTTGTTTTGCAATCAATATCCCCGATTTTGCTTCTTTTAATTCTTCATATTCTGCTGGAATGGCTACCTCTCCTGATGCTTTCATAACACCATATTTGCCACTTTTTACATAGATAACTCCATTTTCAGCATTCTTTAAAATTCCTTTGATTTCATCATATCCTGTATTCAATACTTCTGTTCCATCTTTTTTTACTAAGACTTGTTTTCCCGCTTGTTTTACAACATAACTATCATTTCCATAAACTTCTTTTACGACTTCATCGTATTTAGCTTCTAAAACAATTTGATTTGAGTAATCTACTATTCCATATTTACCATCTTCCCCTTTGACAATAAATCCTTCTTTATTGTCTTTTCCTAAATTTTTAACATCTATATATTGAATGGCTAAAATTTCTTTCCCCTCATTGTCAAGCACTCCTACTTTTCCATCTTTCGTCACTTTTATTGTATTCTTAATTCCTTCTATTGCCATAATACTATCATATTGACATGGTGTTAATTCTTTTCCTGACAAATTAATAATTCCATATTTTCCATCTTTTTTCACTTTTAATACTTGGTCTTCATACCATACTTGCTTATTGGTATCTTGATTTGAAATCGCTTCTATTTGTTCATATTGTGTAAATATCTCTTCATTTTTGCTATTCAAAGCTTTTGTTTTATATTCCCCTGTTTCATAATTCACATCATAAATACATAAAAATACATCATTCTTACTATTTGGAATCGTTATCATTTCTTCATAAGATGGGTCTATTACATTACTTCCATTTGAATCAATAACACCCCATTTGTTATCTTGTAAAACAACAGCATAGTCTTTACTTGTTATTTTTACTTGTTCTTTGTCTTTTGTCAAAATTCCTGTAATGATAAAAATAAACATGATGACAACAATAATTGCTAATATAACTGCAAATACTTTTTTTAGATTTAATTTGCGTTCTTCATATCTTCTTCCTCTGCTCATTCTTCTGCCTCCTTTATAACATCTATAATATATCATAAAACGACTTTTATTTCAAGGGGCAATGGGGACGTTTCTTTTTGCACATGGGGGACGATAACTCGGAGGGCCACTTGCCACTAAGGGGATCGTTTAGCTATTTGGCATAAATGACGAATGCGACTGTAATAGTTTTACAAATTCTTAAACAAAAGCCATAAAGGGTCCTGTTTTCGGGTATTGTTATGGCTTTTGTTTTAAAATTTGTTAACGTTATGCAAGGTAGCCGAGGAATTTATGCCAAATAGCTAAACGATCCCCTTAGTGGCAAGTGGCCCTCCGAGCTATCGTCCCCCATGTGCAAAAAGAAACATCCCTATTGCCCCATTGCTCCACATCCTAAAAGCGGGATTTTAAGGAACATCCCTAAATCCCGCTTTTCTTTAAATTTGCAAACCATAACACTCATATCATCTTTAATGACACCGAAGTTATTATCAATTGCTTCATTTAAAATTAAGTCTGCCATTTTTTTTGTATTAGTTGTCTCAATGTCCTCTAGCATATATTTAAGCCATAACTCTTTGTTTTTGTATTCAATGTTAGCATCCAATATACCATCTGAACACATTAGCATAATATCGTCTGAAACAATGTCCCTATCAAAACTTTGGATTTGAGCAGTTTCTACCATTCCTGTTGGTAAAGAGTTTGATTTGATAACTTGCACTTTTTTGTCATTTTTTATATAAGTTGGACATGCTCCACTTTTGATAAATTCTATATTTCCTGCATATAAGTCAATAATGGCAATGTCTAAAGTTGCAAATATTTCTGAATTCTGATTCATCAGTGATGTATTAATTAAATCTAATGAAAGGTTTTTATCAAAGCCCGATAATAGCAAGTTTTCTAACATTCTTAAGGCTTGTGTACTACTTTGTCTTGCTTTGGTCCCTGTTCCCATTCCATCACTAATGGCCACTAGATATTTTCCATCTTTTAGTCTAATATTCAACATAGCATCTCCTGAAAGTTCACTTTTACTTTTAGTACCTTCTGCTGTTCCAATTGCCATAACATATTTATCATCTGACAAGAAATTTAATTTCTTCCCTACTGTTGCTTCTTCATTTAATACAATTGGCTCTTTTAATACTTGTGTCGCTATTTTTTCTATAATTTCTATTTTAGCCATTTCTAATATTTCATTTAAATACACTTCTATGGTATATCTACCATCTTTTTTAATTACCAAATCTTGTACCAATATTTCCTTTTGCTTTAATAGTTCTATGATTTCTACTCTTTGCTTTTCGTATTCTGCTTCCTTTTCAATGTCATTTTCAATTCCTTTTGCCATTTTTTGAATTGCTTTGGAAACGCCATCTAATTGTTTTCCCATATTTTTGTGATTTTCTTCCACTCGCTTTTTCCAAATAAAATCAGATTTCGTTACCTTATAGGAAACATTAATCATTCGAATGATTTGAGAAATATTTTCTTCTAAATATTGACTGATGTCTTTATCTTCAAAACCAACAATGTAACTATTACATTTTGCAAAAATTTCTAATAAAGCTTGTCGATCCATTTCTTGTTTTTCTAGTAAATATTGAAATATCTCATCAATGATAGCCCCTTCTGTATTTGCCATATCTTCATATAACATATTATCTTTGTATGGTTCTAAATTATTTAGTAGCTCTGTGATAAAAATTTGTTTATTTGCTTGATACGAAGCCTTTCCTGCTTGACGATAAGTGGTTGCCATTTCTTGTATGGCTTCTGATACATGATTTAAATTCTCTGCTACTTCTTTACTTCTATTTAAAGCTCTATCTGGTGTTACTGGTAGAAGTGTTGTCTTTCCGATAAATTCCTCTAATTCAATATGTAAATTATTCGGTACTGCTAATAAGCCAATAAAAGCAATTAAAATTTCCTTAAAATGAATGAGTTCTATTGTATAACCATTGGAAACATAAGCTAAAATGACATTTCCCAAGGCAAATCCTACGACTACACCAATCTTTCCAAATCGATTTAAAATACCTGCCATCATACCTGATATGCTATAGGCTGCTATCATAATTGGCTCTGAGCCAGTTATTACTCCCAAGGTTACACCAATGGTTACACCAGAGGTTGTCCCTACTAAAATTCCATTCTTCCAACCTAATATCATAACAATTAAAATACTTAAAATATTTTTAATGCCGAATCCAAATAAATTAAAATCTCCAAAAGCTCCTACACTAATAGCTAATATCAAACTTGCTCCGATTAGTTCTTCTATGGTAAAAGCCTTTCTTTCCCAAAATTCTTGTAATACAACAGTTGAATTAACAAATATTTTATAAAAGACTAGTCCAATGATAGCTAACGTAATACCTGATAACACATCATAAACAGTAAATCCAGCAATAGCAAGTTTTATCATTTGAATGATTAAAATCGCTAGGAAAACATTTTTACCTATTTTAATTTTTTCGTTTCGTTCTTTTTCATTATAAATTGGTCTGACAATAAATAAGGTAGCCACTAATACAAGAGCGGTTAGAAAATATCCTAATGTTCCCCCTACTCCATATTTGATAAAATTTCCGATTAAAGATACAAAAACAATTCCCAATGCTGGTATAGAAGACGCTAAACAAGCAGCTAACATACTAATACTAAAAACTGAAAATTCTCCTCCTAGTCCTACCATAGATAACATAAATGAAATAACATATAATACTATATTTTTCATAGCAAATACATTCGAAAAAATATTTAATTTGCTATTTTCTTTTTCTATTACATTTTCGTTTACAAACATCCTTACCACCTCTTACATTTTTATAGGCTTATTTTACTACTTGTCCTTCGTGGTTTTTGTCTTTTTTAGGAAGCTAACCTAAAAAAGTTTTTTACATTTTATAACATATATATATTTTTTTCTAACTATTCTTACTTTTTATGTTATCTATTTTATTACAAAATGGCAAAAAAAGCAAGATAAACACGAAAAAATTGCCAAAAAGGTCCATCCCTTTTGGCAAATTTTCTATTTTAATATGAACTTTTTAATTAAAATAATTCCTGATACTAAAATTCCTAGTACACTAATTGCTACCATTGTGTAAACAATATAATTCGTAACTAATCCTGTTGGTGGTACAATAAGTACTGTTTCTGCATCATCATTATCATAATCTGATGTTTCAGAATTGCTTGCTATATAATTTCCTGGTACTGTTATTAGTGATGACCCCCAAGATTTTACAGTTTGTACAATTTCAGCACTATTATCAAATGAAGAATCCTCATTTTTTGAAACATTTGATAACAATTTACTTACTGAAAAACCCGTTTTCACTGTATCATTTGGTCTTAATTCTTTGTCTAATGATGTTGCTAAATTTTTATCTATCATAAGAACTCTTTGCGTTCGATTTAGTAAATTCCTAATATCATTTGTGTCATCTAGCAAGCCTTGATTTGTTATTAGTCCTTTCTTCTGAGCCTCTTGTTGTATTACCTCACCTATTGTATTTCCTTCTGCTTTAACATCAAATGACACTTTGTTATCCAAATAATCTATTATTTTGTCTGTTCTTAATGTTACAATATTATCTTCATTATCTGGTCGATATCCATATAAGTAGAAATTGCGATCTTTATAATCTTTCTCACTTATATTGGTTATCGTTAAAGCATATTGAATTTCTACATGAGCTCCCTGTATAATTTCATTGTCTAACTCAAATTTAACTTGTCCATTTGCCTGTGATGATTTTGGAATATAAACAGCACTTTTTACATCATTTTCAAAAGTTTTTTTACCGTCTTTTTCTACAATTTTAGCATTCATCAATACCATTCCATTGGCTAATGTAATTTTGACATTAGTTACATCTTTATCTAGGTTTAATACTTGTCTTGCCCTTTCTACGATTCCAAAATCTACATTTCTCAAGTAATTCTTATGCTGTTCTTTCTTAATAGCATAAATTCCATTCACATTCATCTTTATACTTCCATCTGGATTTAATTCGTATTCATCACTTACATCGGATGGTTTGGTATCATCATATTCCAAATTAACCTTAAAGTCTGATGTTCTAGAATCCATTTTAGTAATTAAATTCTCATTACTTCCATCCACTAGCTCCAATTCTCCAGTATCTTCATATTTTAAAATTGTTGTTTTATTAGAATTTTTTAATAAATTACTTTGTTCATCAATTTTATTTCTAGTATCAAAATTATCTTTAGCATCTGAAAATCTTTGTGGTCTACTCTTATACCATTCTAAATTCGTTTCGCTTGCTGCTGCATCTCTATAAATCGTTCCTTTATAGTCTTGTACACGGATTACTTGATCGTTTCCATTATAGGTATAAGTTTGTCCTCCCCATGTAAATAGAACAAGGTATTTATCTGGCAAAAAGCCTCCTATCATAAAATCACCATTTGCATTTGTTGTTATACTAGCTTTTTCCCATTTTCCATTCTCTTCATTGTATTTATCTGCTAATTCTCCGGTTTTTATTTAAGTTTAATAATTGAACTTCTACGCCCTCTACTCCTGGTTCACCCTCTTTATATTCTCCATCACCTTGTCTAACTTGGGCTATTTGCAATTCTCTTGTTGTAGTATCAATAAACACTTTTCCATCCAATTTTCTTTGTTCTTGTAATACTAATTGTAAACCTGGAGCTCTGTCAGTATCATCTTCATAAGTCGTTTTGTCATCTATCTTTAAATTTCCTGGTTGTGAATCTTTATCAATAGAGGCATATATGTCATTACCTTTTTTCGTTGAATAAGAAGAAATTTCAGCAATATTGAATAATTTCTCTTTCGTTCCTAATATGTCTATTATATTTTCTGGCTTTACTTCTAACTGTACATAAACAAAACTTTCCTTTTGGTCTTTTACCTCTACAGAACCTTTTATTTTCATTTTGTAATAATCATTACTTCCTGAATTAACAAATTCTTTTTGTAATTCAGTACTTGGTACAATATCTCCTTTTTCATCTACTAGGGTTCCTACTTTAACATTATCTAAGCCATCCAAATATTTGCTATCATAATAATCTTCAATTTCATTAACGGTTGTTACTAAATTTATTGAAGAATTCTTGATTCCTATCTTGTAGGTTGCTTTCACTCTCAAGGTATCATCTGTTATATTACTGCCTGCAAAAACATCAGATGCGTACAATGCTCTTGTGTAAGACATCGTTCCATATTCTTGTTCAAATTTCACCCTTGGGCTCATATTATATGGATCTTCTTTCCATAGCCCTGGCTTATACCTATCTCCATATTGATAAACATGAGTGGCATGATTAATACCTACTGTTACAGTATTTAAATCTTTTACTAAACTTAAATCAATTTGTTCTCTTGCTTCAATTCCTAAATTGATATTCTTAATTTCATCAACATTATTTTTTCTCGCTTCTTCTGGTGTCATAATTCCACCTGAATCACCTATATACTTATTATTATATGCCTGATAGGTATCTGCTGTAATAATATATTGTTCATCTACTCCACTTACTGGTGCTCCTATATTTCCATCATATCCATAATTGTAATTCGATTTGTTTCCATATACTAATTTACTTTCGTTATCTGCTGTGTCATATTGTAAATTATGGGCATTTGACCTTCCATAAGTAATCGTTTCATATCTACTATTAAATTTTGTTCGGTTTTCTCCTTCTATTGCTCTACTTCCATTTTCTATCTTCATATCAAGCGTTGGTTTTACGGATTGATAACTCATACCATTATAAGTAAATTCTATATAATACTCTGGTAATTTATCAATTTCTAATCTCTTAAATTCATAATGTCCATTACTATCTGTTAAAGCCTCAGCACTATATGTATTTCCTTCTTTGTCTTTTAGTTGAGCCACTCCATTTTTATCTTTTAACTGAACCTTGATATCTTTTAACAATCTATCTCTATTATCATTGTTATTATCTTTATAAAGTCCATTTCCCCCTTCTGCATCTTTTGAAGTTGGTTCAATATCTTGCCATACATAACCTGAAAGATCGATATACTTTCTTCTATTTCCTACGGTTACTTGATCAGCATTACCATTGTTGCTATTTCTCGTATTGTAAGATGGTTGTCGATTCACGCTCACAGAAGATACTCTTCCTGTGCCACTTCCACGGTTACTACTCCAAAAAATATAATTATCATCCAATTCGTACGCATCATGATTTCCTAATGATGTCTCTATAACTTGATAATCTCCTATTAATATATTATAAATTTCTATTAATCCATCATCATCTGTTATAAATTCTGTTGCTGCATCTTCGCTATCAACTTCTTCGATACCGCCTAAAAGAATTTTTCCAATAGCTTTTACTAGAAAATCTCCCTCTTCGGTAAGTGCTGCAACGTATTTTCCATTTGCTGTCCTTATTTTAAAACTTACTCTTGACATTGCTCGATTACTATCAGCATCTACCTTTCTTATTCTTAAATTTCCTGTTTGTTTTGGATTTTTCATAATTACTGTAACCATTTCTGGTTGTTTTGGTTCTTCTCCTTCTTCTACTTCCTCTTCTTCAATTGTAACTAATTCATTTACCAAAACTGTATAACCATAAATCGGATTACTAAGTTCTTCTATTAAATAATCTCCTGGTTCCAAATCATAGACATAGGCTTCTCCATATGCATTGGTAGTAACATATTGAATATAATTTGATCCAACTACTCTAAACCTTACTCCTGCCAGTCTTTCTGCAGTATCTGCATCTTGTTTTACAATTCTTAAACTTCCTTTTTCTGGATCCCCTCCAGGTGGTGGTGGTGGATCTCCTGGTGTATTTAGAACAGTTGCATTTTGCTTTTGATTTGATACTACTTTACCTAGTTTAACAATAGTATTTGTTATGTTATATCCATCTGGTGCTTCTACTTCTCTTGCAAAATAAGTTGCTGGTTTTAAATTGGTTAAATTTATTTTTCCTCCTGCATTTGTTGTAAATATATAACTACTATCATTTTTAATAGAATCATAACCAATTTTTACATAGGTATAATATTTTGAGCTTTTCTTACAAAGATATTCTCTAATATAAGTTGTGTCTTTATCATCTGCTTCATTTCTATTTTGTGTATAGTCATCTCCTTTTTTATACCATGATCCATTGTCATCTTTTACATATCTAAAGATGACAAATTTCGCTCCTGGCAGTTTTGTCGATCTATTATCGGCATCTTCTTTAATAACTGTTAAATCACCTGGCATATCTTCATCAAAAGTAAAATCAAGATTATCTCCATCTGGTGAATTCGTTGTATCTCCTTCTGTAACTACTAAGTTTTGCCAACTCTTATCGCTACAACTCAAAAAATATATATCACATTCTGGTATTTTTTCTTTAACCTTGTTCGTTTTTACTTCTGCAGTAATAAAAGTAATATCTTTATTTTTTGGTATACATAAATAAAATTTCTTACCTTCTTTAATTTGTTCATAATTTATCTCTTTTCGCTCTTTATCTTCTGTATAAGTTATGAATAAAACACTTTTCGTTATATCTGTACCATGTTGATCTGATATTTTAAAAGATTTTAATCCTACTGAAGGAATTCCTGTCATAGTATAAGGTCCTAATCTCACATAAGCACCATCATCAATATCTGCATAGTTGAAATTGTCTTTATCTTTTTGTACTTTAAATTTTTTGGTTTCTGTTGTTTCGTATTGCTCCATTCTTTCTTCTACTTTTTCCATAATTTCGTCATACGTTGGGTTTTTTGAATCCGATGTATCTTTTTTAGCAAATCCATCAATATCTTTGTACTTAGCATTCTTTTCATTTGCCTTAGTAATCCATGTTTTCAAATACCCCCATAAAAAATACCCTTGATTCCTGTCACTTAGAGTTGCAAGACCTGTTGCCATTTTCAAGTTAAATCTTCCTTCTATTTTAGATGCTGTTATTTTACTTTTTGTAGATAGGTTGCACAAATATGCCTCTTCTCCTTTAATATGGGCATGTGCTATTAATTTATAGTTTCTAGTAGACCAATGGCTCATATGATCTCCTGGCTCTGCACAATGTAAATTGTTATATTTATCATAACCAACCATACTAATTGGATATGTTACATTTCCTTTCAAATCACTTCCTGAAACCGTACTACCACTTGCTGGTAAACTAGCTGCCTTGACAGTTGTTCTGCCTAAAATTAATACTCCAATTATTATCATGAATATGATAATTGTCTTTTCTATCTTCCTCATTTTCTTCCCCTCCTTTCCTATATAGTTAAATCTTCGTCATCTTGTTTTCTTATTTTTAAAATAAGAATTGTTATCGCAGTAGCAATTGCTATAGCTGTTACTATGATAGAAACATATAACATTCCACCTGTTCTAATGCTAATGATTACATCCGCACTGCTTATGTCATTTTCGCCTTGTGCCTTATTTCCTGGTGTTGAATTACTATCTTTTAATCCTAATTCATTATAATCTTCTGCTATTTCTGCTACATTTGTTGTTAATCCTGTATTATTTTCTGTCATAGACTTCGTTAAAGTTAAAGTAAGATTTTTAGTTTCTCCTGCTCCTATTTTTTCATTAGCTAGACTTGCATTGTATAACGAACCATTTGTCTGATACCAATCTTTATTTAATTCTGAACTAAATTTCAAGTCATTTGGCATATAATCCACTATTTTCTTTGCATATCCATCTACTTCACCAACGTTGCTAACTTTAATGTTATATTCTATTAATACAGTACTTCCCTTTACTTTTTTAGCATCTAATTCCACTTTTGCCATATCCACATTGTCATATTCTCTCACTGTGCTTCCTGCTGTATTTTGTATTAAAATTCTCTTAATTCCTTTTTCCAATTTCAAATCAAAATTTTTTAATTCTATCAATCCTATATTAATATTTGCTATATCACTATTTCCAATTGTTAGAATGTCAGTTGATGCTACTTTTGATGTCGTTCCATTGATACTTAGTTCATTCATAACTGCTTTTGAAGTTTCACTTTCAGACGCTCCACTTACCTGATAGGTCGTTAGTCCATATTTGGTTTTATCATATTCAAATATAACAATATATTTACCATTTGCTACATTTTGTAATACATACATACCATCTGAGTTAGTTGTTGTTGTGATTTCATTTCCGCTACTGTCTTTTACTATTTCATTGGTTTCTACATTTAATAATTTAGCGGTAACACCAGCTAGTAATGGTTCTCCTGCATTTTTTACTCCGTTTGTGTTGGAATCTACCCACGCAATACCTGCTATCATATTATTTCTTTGTGGGTTGGTAATTGGGTCTCCATTTGTACCATTATTGGTATTATTATTATTTGAATCTTGATTATCATTATTATCTCCGTCATTTCCGTCATTTCCGTTATTTCCATCATTCGATGAATCTCCTTTTATAATATGAGTAATTTCTGATGTGGTAGAAATCTCATTATCACTTCCATCTACTACTGTTGCAAAATTTTTTATTGTTTTTGCCTCCACATCTTCATGATAACCTACACGTGTTTTTATTTCTATATTAGCAGTAGCTTTTGGGTTGACACCAGTAAAAACATTTACTTGATTTGAAGTTTTTGGAATTTCCTTTTCTTCTCCATTTACTGTGATAGATTTTATTTCTAAATCTGTTGGTATGTTATCTACTACTTTAATTGTTTCATTTGCTGTACCTAGGTTTTCTACTGTAATATAATAATCAATCTCATCCCCTATTTCTACAAATTCAGATTCTGTATTTGTTTTCATGTCAGATTTCATATTATAAAACAATATCGTATCTTGCCATAAATTACTTCTACTTTGTACTTTATCAACTTTTGCTATAATAGAAAAATTAATATCAGAAGAATTCTTAGACTTTATACTATAATATAAGACTTTTGTTTCGCCACTAGCTAGATTACCAATATTTACTTCCTTCCTATAGGTTAATTTTTGTTCATTATCACTAGAAACATTACTGTCGTCATTATTATCTTCTACTTCTTCTTTAACATGTTCGTCTGGATTATAACTATGATCACCATTTTCAGATTTTTCTATATCTGGTTTTACATTAGGATTTACCACCCCTAAATCGTCACCTGTTATTTCTTCAACTGTCATACCTGAAATAAGTGTTAAATCACTTACCTCTGCATTATCTGACAAATTGGTTTGAATGGTTACATCTTTTTGTTCTGTATTAGACATGTTTTCAATAATAGCATAATATTTTATGTTGTCACCTATGTAAATCCCTTGTGATCTATCTGTAATCCTCTTTATACTAACTCGTACATTAGAAGCTTCTGTTATATTTGTGATGGTACTTTTATTTCTTGCTTCTCCATATTGTACTTCTACCTCATTTTTTATTGTAGTTCCTGCTTTTACCTCTTTATTGACTCTTACTTCATATTTTACAATTTGTGATTCTCCTGGTTTTAACTCTTGTATCGTTCCTTCAGGAGACTTAGCTTCTGGTTTCTCTTGATAGTATGCTGCTCCTGTATATTCATAATGTTGCATTGGTTCTACTAATGTGGTTCCCTCTGGTACACCACCTATTACTTTTATATCTTTTGCTACTTCTGTACCTGTATTAGAAACTTTTACTTGGTATTGAATTACTTCTCCATTTTTTACAACATCATTTTCTTTTAACACATCTGCTCCAACTGTTGCTTGTATTGCTGATTCTACTTTTGGTCCTACTCCTGTTTGCATAGCAATCGTAGTAGACGCTAATTTTATTTCCATTTCTGTTTCACTATTGGTTGCATTAATAGAATATCCTTCTGTTGCTACTTTGTTATATTCTAAGTTTTCTGGTATGGCCATTCGATAGTTAGCTTGTACACTAGATTGTGGTGCTACTGTGTCTAATAAAACTAAATAAGATTTAGCTCTTAATCCATCTAAATTTTCTGACCATCCATTTTGTACGTCTGTAATATCATCTGTTGGATTTTCATTTTCTGAATAATATACTTGTGCATTTTCAACGCCTTCTACTTGTATTCCTTGCGTAATAACAATTCCCATATTATTTTCTTGGTCATCTGTTGGAAAATCACCCAATATTTTGACATCTTTAATCGCTGATACATTACTGTTTATGATTTCCATATTAGCTTCTATTTGTTTTGCATCAGCACCCTTTTCCATCATAACGTCTTTCTTTTCTTCTTCTCCAATGGTTTCTACTGATAAATCATGAATACTATTGACTGTTGTAATTTCTTTTGGTGCTGTAATTTTAATTGGTGCATTTGCTATCCCATCATTTGCATAAGTTACCGCATTCGCATTTTGGTATGCTACTGCAATCTGTTCTTCACTCGTTGCTG